>JABXGX010000032.1 GCA_016550405.1 archaeon
CCGGGAGATGAGGGGGAGGCAAGGCTCGTTTCACCTCTAACTTGAATGGTGATTGTTGTGGAATCAGCTAGATAGTATTGCTTGTTGGCATCGATATTGAGCAGATGATCTCCGGGTTCGAGAAGGTGTTTGGTAATTTGTGCCTGGTAGAGTCCACCATATTGAGTAAAAGTAATGGGATTTCCGGAAACAGTACCATTGACTGAGGCGCCTTCAATGAGTGCGCTAGCATCGGTATCATTGAAGAGGACACGCGGATAGTAATAGCCAGTGTCTGCATAAAGTACAGTTATTGTGGCTTCGTCAGGACTAAGCTCGGTAGCGTGTGTAATGGTGATGGTTGTTGAGTTAAACCCAACAGCAGTTTGGGTTAAAGTGGCGCCGTTGTCATAGCTTACACAAAGGGTGTATTCTCCAGCTGGATAGGTTGTTCCATCATCGAACTGGATGTCTGTAAAACTCACAGAGGTACTAGAGACGGTTCGTGTCTCTTCATCAACGGCGATACCACTGGGATTATACAGTGTAAGGTTGGCTTGACCTGTCGTAACCGTATCGAGAGTAGCTGAGATAGTCATAGTACTTGGGCTACCAGGGCTTATTCGAAAACTGTCAAAATTCGTGGTAATAGCTGAAACTCGATTGGTCGAAGTAAAGGTGAAGTTCCACCAACCAAAGACCTCTCCTATCGCCGAACTTGATAACGAAAAGTGCGTTGAAGTTGTGGTGACTGCACTCGTGCGTTCATTGAAGAGAGCATCCCAAACCTTATGCAGTGACCAGGTCTCAGTTGTGGGACGAGTAAGCGATAGGTTGTACGATTCAAAATAAAAGGGCTGGTAAGCGTAAACCCAGGTTGACCAATAGACCATAGAATTATTTTTCGCAACAAATGCTGAACCGTCAGATCCAACTTGCTGTTCTGTTGTTCCCGTTCTTGTAATATACAAGGTTAAATCATAATCAAACTGTACTAGGCGGGCATCAGTATCGATTGCTTGCCAAATGGATACTACTCTCTTATGATTCTGGGTCGGATTAGCCCACGTGCCTGTAATTACATAAGATCCGTACCCATAACCTGGGTTTTGTGCGGTAGTTGAGTTCATCTCCAGACCAAGCCAATTAGCATCATTTGGGTTCACTAATCCTCGGACTTCAAGAGAAACATCATCAAAATCTAAAGCCCATGTCTCACTTGTCCAAGATGTTTGGGTTCCTGTGAAAGAGAGCCCCAATGCGACATCTATGCTTCCAGCGGGAACACTCCATGTTAGTAGATCATCGTAAGGAACTGAAATCGAAAGATTATACCATACGTCATTGTCGGGGCAATTCTCATCAAGTAACCGGCGATATACAATTCCAGCAATTTCCACATATACGACTAATCGCCCACGGGCTTGAACATCTCCTCCAACATGATCAACCCGAACTCGAAACGCCAATTTTGCATAAACGGGGTTGTCACGCTGAATCGTTATTGAGTTCTGCAAAGCAATATATGAGGAGGTGCCCCACATCCACCCACTTACCCAATCTATCCATGTTCTACCACCTTTTCCAGAAAATCCATAACTCGATCCCCACGCAGTTCCAAAATATGGGTTGGACGAATTACTGCCCATATTACTATAATCCGCTGTCCAATCGTCAGGGTTTGTAGTTCCTGATTCAAAGTTGCCATTCTCTCGGCTTGCATTCATAAAAGCAGGTTGATCATAAAGATTGTATACATCAGCTTCAAGGCGATACCCAGTCCAGTTATCCTTGGGAAGCCGAACCTGTCCATACGCACTATCA
>JABXGX010000218.1 GCA_016550405.1 archaeon
CTATTGCTGGCATGAGCGTATCTCAGGCCAGTCGCCGAAAATCAAGATTGATTGAACTTGAAGTCCTTCAACCAAAACCAATCATAAGAAGAATAGGATTGCTAGAAGATGTCATAATTCGCATAAAGGAAAATGATTCACGCCTCCTAGGAATCGTCAACGAATTACCCCAAGCATGGAAGAGAAAACTAACTGAATATCATACCGGTGGAAAAGAGCTCTTTGTTTATGCAACTTTACCACCCGGATCCTTCGCCATGATTCGGTATTATCTAAGCAAATATATCCATACCGAATCGGATGTGTTCATCAGTGGTCCTGAAAATGGTGGTTGGCCTCTAACCTTTGAAACCTTTGATTCGGAAAGGGGGTGTTGGATTTGGGAAGAGCCAACAGTGCAAGAAAGTTCTCGAGTCACTGCTTTTGATTCAAGGCCTAGACTAAGACACGCACATATGAAATGAACTCGGGGTGGTTTGTTTGAATGTATTATTGGTTGCCATTCTTATTTCGACCTTATCCATATCACCTGTTCCGCTACCATCCCCACAGACTTGTGCCTTTAGAGGTGAACCTGTGTCACTTTTTGTTCAATTGCGGAGCCAAAGCGGTATACCAATTGACAACGCAACCGTTCTTTTCTTCCATGAGACACAAAATACATTTTTAGGAACGGCAATAACCAATTCCACTGGGTTTGCACTATTTATCTGGTTGATACCGTCCAATCATACATTAGGTCCTGTCCAGCTAAACGCAACATATCGAGGAGATCCTGAAAGGTATTTTCTACCTAGTATGGTCCTTATTCCATTGACTATATTTGCCCAACTTCATAGTCAAATCCAAGTAAGAGATGATCAAGGCTATCCCATTAATTCAGTAATACGAATTGGGCAGCGTGTGCTGTTTTACACAACGATTACCGATGATAACGCACAACCAGTATCCGATATTACAGTCCAGCTAATAAAGGATTCAGCCACGATCCTCGCAACAAAAACTACACCATTAAATGGATCCTTGGTATTTAGTTGTCTTCTCAATGAGACACTTAGCCCTTTTGTAATTTTCACGATTAGAAGCCTAAATTCTGGATATTATAATGGCACAGATAGTTCATTCCAATTATGGATACAAAACGCAACTGTATACTTCATAGGACTTCCGAACTTTTGGCATCCATCAAATGGGTATTCTCTTCAGGGAAGATTACTTAGATACCCAGGAACGGGTATACCAAACGCTACAATTGAATTGCTACTCTATTCTAATTCAGAAATAGGAACTACACAGACAACAAATGATGGATTCTTCACTTTCAGTTTGTACGAAAGAATCGAAGCAATTCGCAATAGTAAATTCATGATCATTCGGTTTTCTGGTTCACCCGGCCAAAGCAGTTCAAGATTTTTCATTAGGATTATCTCTAGTCCCCCATATAATCCATTTACGCACTCAATTGATCCCGTAACGCCTACTGCATGGCTTTCCTTGCTCCATCAAGCAAGTATAGTGGCTGTAGGTTGTTTGACAGTGAGTAGCTCTATTCTCACCCTAAGAAGGAAAAAATCTACAAAACGCATTGTCTCACATTGAAATATATGAATCACTATTTGTACTGTAGAAAGCTTAATCGAAAAGCAGCCTACACTTAATCCGAGGTAAGCAAGTACATGTCAGAGCATTGGATGTGGACAGAGAAATATCGTCCAAAGAAACTCAAAGAAATCATCGGCCAGAAACCAATTACAGACCGCTTAGAGAGATTCCTAGACGAACAAGATTTACCCCACCTTCTTTTTGCAGGTCCTGCAGGTACTGGAAAAACAACAGCTATCATCGCATTCGCAAATGAATTGTATGGAGACAATTTTACGGGTAACTTTCTTGAATTAAACGCCAGTGTTGCACCCGAAACACCAATTATGATTAAGAACCGTGGTAAAATTGAAAGAATCAATTTTGGTGAACTCGCAAAAAGGTACTTTGTAAACAATGAAAAATATACAGAACCATCCGAAATTGAGATTCTCTCCTTAGATTCTGATTACAAAATAAGATTCATGCCTGTAGGCCTAATTTCAAGACACAAAGTTGACAAAATCGCAAAGATACGCTACGAAGGCGGAGAAATAAGAACAAGCCTAAACCACTCTCTGATAATAATCGACGACCAAGGAAATATAGTTTCAAAAGAAGTATCCGAACTTCATGAAGGTGATTTATTAATCACATTCCGATCAGCCTTAGAATCTAAAGACAATATTATGCTTGATTTCGAAAAATACTCGCCTCGAGAATACAATATGTTAAAAAGTGGAAATGTTCGGAATCCAAAAATAAAAACAATCCTTGAAAATATAGAACTTGATGAAGATATTGCCTGGCTTTTTGGTACATATCTCGCAGAAGGTTGTCTATCATTCATCAGAGACACAAGCCGCGGTCTTGTATTCGTTTTCGGAAATCCTGATGAACTAGATTCTGTTAATAAGGTTCAGAAAATACTGAAAGATAAATTTTCTCTTCAAAGTACAACCAATATAGGCTATTCCGGTTTCAATCGAAGCAGAGGAAGTTCAATACAAGTAAGAGTAGATAATACACAATTGGCACGTTTTGTTCGAGATAATTTCTATAATGGAACCCAGAGATTTACCGCAAAGACAAAGAGAGTTCCTGAGTTCATTTATCATTCCAAGTTTAGAACGGATTTCTTAAAGGGATACATTCACGATGGAACAGGAAACTGGGATGAATATGTAAGATATTCTTCTGTGTCAAAACAGAATTCAATTGACATTACATGGTTAGGTCGAATTTCTGGATTAGAGACTTCATGCTTTAAGGAAGAGGCAAGAATTGTGTGGAAATTACCACAATCTTCCTATTTGCGAACAAATCTCTTACCTGCCTCACCAATTATCCACATATTGAAAGATAACAAAGAAAGAATTCGATTTAACTGGAGATACGATTTAAGACATCAACTCTATTCAAAGAAGAGTAAGAGGATTACAAAAAATCTCGTTAAGAGTATTCTTAACAAGTTGCGTAATCACATTGAAGAGAAAGAATTGCGTAAAATTCGTAGGCTTGTTAACTCACCTCTTTCAGTTATTCTCGTAAAGAAGATTGAAATTAGCGAATATGACGATTTTGTTTATGATGTTTCTGTTCCTGGTTCAGAGATGTTTTGGGGTGGAACTGCACCAGTACTTTTACACAACAGCGATGCGCGTGGAATCGATGTGATTCGAAACCGGGTGAAAAGTTTTGCTCGTACACGCCCTTTAGGAAATGTCCCTTTCAAGATTATTTCATTGGACGAGGCAGACAACTTAACACGTGATGCTCAACACGCACTACGTCGAACAATGGAGCGATATGTTAGCAGCTGCCGGTTCTGCTTAATTTGTAATTACTCAAGCCGGATAATTGATCCCATACAATCTCGGTGTGCAATATTTCGTTTTCCACGACTAGAAGAAAGTGAACTTACCAAAAGAATAGAGTATATCGCAAAACATGAACAGATTAAGTTATCAAAAGATGGCACTAAAGCAATCATCTATGTGTCAGGAGGGGATTTACGACGAGCAATCAATGTTCTCCAAGCGGCATCAGTCATCGAAAAACAAGTGGATGCTGATGCTGTTTTTACAACAACAGGAAGAGCTCGTCCTATAGACATTAATCAAATGCTCCAATCAGCACTAAACGGAAAGTTTCTAGAAGCTCAAGAGAAACTGCGAAATCTCTTAATTTGGCAAGGATTATCAGGAACCGACATTATCCGCCAAATCCATAGTGAAGTTTTGAAACTTGGAATCAATGAGTTGGTAAAAGTACAACTAATCGACATGATTGGAGAAGCCGAATTTCGGTTAGTTGAGGGAGCAGATCCTGAGATACAGATAAGCCATATTCTCGCAAAATTTGCTCTACTAGCACAGCAAAGTGAAAACCAACAATGAAAGGCCAACCATGGACAACAAAATACCAACCTCAAAAGATAAGCAGTCTTGTAGGAAACAAGGCAGCTATAAACGA
Organism: archaeon; assembly: GCA_016550405.1. Next base: position 4,057 of record JABXGX010000218.1, read on the forward strand.
AATTGCAGCATGGCTGCAAGATTGGCCTAAAAGTATTGTTCGTAACCGCCGTGGTCTCATCTTGTTTGGCCCTTCAGGTGTTGGAAAAACATTAACCATACACACAATCGCGAGTGAATTTAATTTTGAAGTGTATGAAATTAATGCTAGTGTTAAACGAAGCAAGAAAGAAGTAACCCGGTTATTAAAACTCTCAACGAAAACTGGAACTCTTACCCTGAAACGAGGGCGAATTGTATTAATCGATGAGCTCGAAGGATTAAGTGGGAAATCAGATAGAGGAGCAGCATCGGCGATAAAGGAACAACTAGAAGAAGCACAGGTTCCAATCATTCTAGTTACCAATGATATCTCTGATCCAAAAATTCAATCTTTACGTAAGATATGCTCTGTTGTTGAATTTGAACCAATCACTGAAGGAGAGATTGTGGACAAACTCAAAGCTATCTGCACTGACGAATCACTCGCTTTTGAAGAATCGGCTTTAGAGATGATCGCATCTAACTCTCGTGCAGATCTTAGAGCGGCAATCAATGATTTGCAAAGTCTTGGAGAAACCAGACATAAGATTACTTGTGAAAGAGTCAGGAATTTTATCAAATCACGAGATTTAACCATTGATATAACAAAAGCCCTCGAAGGTATTTTTTATGCCAAGAATTGGAGTGATGCAATTTACGCAGCGAACCAAACAGATGCATACCCCGATGAACTAATACGATGGATTAGTAACAACATTCCATTTGTATATCCTGCTTTAACTCAACAAGAGAAAGCATGGGAATATCTTTCAAGAGCCAGCATCTTCAATCGGCGAATTACCCTTACGCAGAACTGGCGATTACTCCCATACTCTAAACAACTTATGAGCATACCAGGGTCACTTGTTGGTGGAAAACCAGCTGAAAAACGACCCGAGTTTCATTATCCTGAATGGATTCGCCAAATGGGCTTTTCCCGCGGAGTACGACAGAAGAGATCTCTGATAGGTCAGGCCCTTTCCCCAATTGTTCATCTTTCAGCTGGGAGAGCATATGAAGAATATAAGGTTCTACTTAAAGCCTTCATCAAAAAACCTAAAATGCGAGAAGAAATCAAGAGAGAACTAGATTTATCAAACGAACTAATACAATTTATTCTGAAAGATTAAACACCATTTACTCAGTCTTTTCCCATAATTCAATAAATCGACGAAGGGCTAGTGCTCGAAGGTTCTCAATTTTGTAGCGGTATATCCTAATACGCCCGAAGGTCTTTTCCTGAACAAGTTTTGCCCGTTCTAGAAGATGAAGATGCCTTCGTGTTGTACTGTGATTCAGCTTTGTTCTCCTTGCAATCTCAGAAATGTTCAACTCTCCACACTCAGCCAGTAGACGGATAATCTTAATTCGACCACGTGAAGAGAAAAGAAGCTCTATAGGGATTAAGTGGTTATCGGAAACCTGCTCAAGGGTTGTGGCACGAGGTTTATCAATCATTTTCTCCACTAACTTTTCTCTTTTCGAGGAGTAATTCGAGCTCGTTTTCTAACACGGATGCAGGGATATCTGGGAGGCTGACTAGCGTAGTTTTCCCGCGTTGCCCGACACCTGAAATCTTTGTAGAGAGGATTCCCAGACCTACAAGATCTTGAATGTACGCCCATAATTGTGTATGAGAACGAGGAATTTTCGAATATTCTTCGCAGACGAGCCCATAGCGGGCTTCAAGTTCACCAGTGGTGAGATAAGCGTCCTCTGAGGTCTTGAGTAGTCTACAAACGGCGAGTAGAAGGAGAAGCTTATGTACAGATAAATCGAGAAGTACTTCGCGCCGTATCTCGGGCGTTATGAAGGCCTTCGCGCTTCGAACATACTCAGGTAATATTCGCAGAACTCCTTTTTCGTCTGCTATCTTTCCCGCATTATACAACACCTCTAAGGCGTAACGCGCATCTCCAGAGGCGCCTGCTATGTCGGCTATTAGATCGATTGTGCTAGGAGGAACGGCTCCGTCTAATACAGCTTCTTTCACCCGAAAATTCAGAATGTCCCGAAGCTGTTGAGAGTTATAGCGATTGAATCGTAGCATGTTCTTCTGAAGTGTGCTCCAAGTACTGGGATCAAGAATATAACCAAACAAGGGGTTTCGACTTATACCAATTAGAGATATGCGCTGTTGTGCATTGAGTTGATCATCAACTGTGCGTGATAGCAGGTAGAGCAGTTCTTCTCCACGCCTTTTCAGAAAAACTCCGAGTTCGTCCAGCGTTATCAGTAGGTAGAGATCTTTTGATTCAATATATTCCAGAATGATCGAAAGAAGTTCCTGTGTTGATAATCCTCGAAGTGGAATGCCAGGCTGAAACGCTGAGAGAATCTTGTTTAAAATCATATATTCCGTTCGTTCACGTCGCGCATTAACATGTACATAGACTAGATTAAACCCGTGACCCTGCGCAATCTCAACTAATAGTGTTCCAAAGAGCTTAGTTACGCAGGTTTTCCCTGACCCGGTATCACCAACGATTAACACTTTTTGTGATACCCGTCCAGGATCTTCAACCACACCCCGGAATAGCTGAGTTAATTTGCGCAGATGGTCCTCACGGTGAGGAAGGTTGTGAGGAACATAATCGACAGAAAGCTTCGCCTCATCGATGAATACAGATGGGCGTTGCAATTCATGGCGAATAATCTCCATCCTTTGTACTCCGTTTGCTGTAGTGTGAACAGTGAACGCGTGTAATAAAAGAATACACAGACTTGAAGATAAGTGAACTTGGCCTCTAGAAGAAAAATTCGAAGAACTGGTGAAGCTAATCTAGGTCTCATCATAGGTATCAGAAAATACTCGGGTTTGGAGATATTCACCTAGTACAGTTAATGCATAGCTAGCAAGGTGAGAGTTTTCGCATTGAGGGCAATTATGTCTTCGAAGCTGGGCGGCGTTCAGAATACGATATAGTGTTATGAAGATGTCACGTGAGTCATCAATAAGCAAGGAAATCCTATCCTCGGGAACAACGATTTGCTCCTTCAATGAGATTCGTCCTCTCCGAACTTCATCGAGAAACATAACAAGAAATAGCAGCCCCATACTTCCGGCTATGATATATCGTACAGGGAGGGTTAGAATCGGATGGGAAAAGGAGATACCTGCGATATTTAGGATAAGCTCCGAGGCCGCAAAACAGATTGCTAAAGTTGCCAGTCCTATTAGAGTGAACACTGCTCGGATGCGCCGACGTGTGTAAACATCTTTGATTATAGTGTCAATGAAAAGCAATTCTCCAACAAGTGGATAAAGCAGAAATAGAAGAGTTGCTCGCATTC
>JABXGX010000219.1 GCA_016550405.1 archaeon
GCTTGGTGGAGATCCCATCGTAGGTATGTCCTTTATCGACGCCCTCGAACTCTTTGAAAAAGACAACGAAACCAAAGCCACTGTACTCATCGGCGAAATTGGAGGAAGCGCGGAAGAAGAAGCCGCGACCCATATCAAAGAACACGTGACAAAACCGGTGATAGCTTACATTGCAGGACGCACCGCTCCAAAGGGCAAACGCATGGGTCATGCTGGTGCTATTGTGAGCGGGAAGACGGGAACCGCGGATGGGAAAATTAACGCACTAAGAAAAGCGGGAGTAACAGTCATCGATCGCCCGATTGATGTTGATGAAACACTTCAGAAAATCCTCTAAGTGGCGCGATATCCTTTTAAGGAAGCAAAGGAATCCGCACCACCGTTAGGTGAATACGATGCCAGTCGCTGATCCAGAAAAACGCCGTATTGCACTTCGACATCTTCTCTACGTTAGCATCTGTCGTGATTGTGGAGCCAAGAATCCTTTCAAAGCCACCAAGTGTCGTCGGTGCCGCCGTAAGAATCTACGACCCAAACGACGTGAACTCATCAGGTAGTCGTACACCTCGTAGGGCCGGTAGTCTAGTGGTATGATGCCGCTCTCACAGGATTTAGCCCAATATGGCTGGATGCGAGGAAACGGCGGAGGTCGCGTGTTCAATTCACGCCCGGCCCACCAACCATTCCTATCAATGGACTAGGCAGGCCACTGGACGGTCGGGAGTATCACAATGCTTTTAAGTTGTGATTCTGCCTCGTAGCAAGCCCTTATGGTGAATCTAGATGCCTCGCGAAATTCAGACTGAAGAAGAATTCCTCGAAATCGTTGAACGCGCTAGTGAGGTGCGCGTAAAACGCCTTCGAGATACAGTAAAGCTGAAGCTTCGAACCCCGAGCTACCTCTATACCTATGTTTGTGACCCAGGAACTGCAGAAAGGTTACTTACGGGCATGAAACTTCCCGTTGTGGATGTCTAATTCTTTCCAAAACCTTTCCTCAAGGAATAATAGGCAAAAGCCAGCGAATTAGAAACCCAAGGGCTATACCGATAAGACCTAAAGACACAGGAATTGGGAGTCCTGCCATGATTCCCCGCTTTTCTAAGAGTTTAAGGGTAATAAGAAAGCCAGCGATAATACCGATTACAGCCAGGATTGCAGGAAGGAAGCCAAAGTTTACCAACGCTAAGACCGTCATCATTCCATAAAAGGCAACATCCCCAAGGCCGATATCCCATTCAGCGGTTGACACAGCTAGTGCGCCAAGCTTGTCGGGATCATCTTCGGTGAGTTCAACGATTCGTCGAATTGGCCCTTTTTTCACGGAGAGGTAATCGTAAATAGCCAACCCGATTAGTAACAAAACGCTGGTCCAAACTGGAAGCACTACTCCTAGAAATGCTCCAATTGCTGCACCAAAAATGAGTAGCCCCCCATTTTTCATCCGATTATCTTCATCAACTGTAATGAAAGCCATGACTATGTTCAGAGTTAGCGCAATTAAGATGAGAGAAGCTAGAATCGGATCAACGAATTGGAAAACAACCACGTACATGTAGCCGAAATACAATGCGACGATAATGCTAATGAATACAAAGGCTCCAATCAACATGTAGCGTAAGAAGCGTTCTCGCCCATATTTGAGAAGTAATAAAACCAAGGTAGCGCCTACTGTGGCTAATACAACGAAGAGAATGGCGTTGCCAATGGCAGCAAAAATTCCAAATTCCGATTCAGGAATAGGTTCAGCGTATAAGCGAAAACCGGATAAGAAGACAATAATTCCTAACAAAGCAGCAGTAATTATCGAGGTGAGGAGGTTTCCGAGAATTGTGCTGCGATCTCCAGAAATTACGGGCATTTCGTCAGCCATGATGGTTCACCTTGTTTTGGGTAATTGAATTTGTTGCCCTGTCTCAGCAACATGAGCATTTATGCCATTTGCTTTGTGCAAAGTCGTTGCAAGATATTCACAGGCTTTAGCTTCGCCATGAACAGTATATAGTTCTTCAAGATTTCGAAAAGACGAACCTAGTTCGAGTAACTGGTCCTGACCTGCATGGGAAGAGAAATCAAAGAGCTGATATCTGGCTTTGACGCGTGTTGCTCCGTTCCCGCTATCATATTGACCGTTGTCAAGAAGTTCGCGACCAGGGGTTCCAGGGACCTGATACCCGACGAGAAGTACGGCGTTCTTCGGATTATTCATTATTTCGCCAAGGTACTTGGCGGCGGTTCCACCTCGAAGCATCCCCGCAGGAGCCACAATCAATCCCGGATTCTTCGTAAGGCCTTCGCGTTGGCGATGACTCCGAATCCATTGTGTGTTTGCTAGGGCGCGTTTCAGAAGTTTGAAATTTCTAAAAAAGTGAGGATGGCGAAGGAAAACCCGAGCAGCATCCCGTGCCATTCCGTCCATGTAAATGGGAAAATCTACTCGATGTTTGGTCAGAACACAGAGGATTTCTTGAGCCCGGGCAACCGCAAAAGCGGGTACAAGTACGGTTCCCCCATTTTCAATCGTCTCTTCTGCCGCAGTTATGAAATCCTCTTCGATTTTTTGCCGGTCTTCATGTACCGTTAGAGCGTAGGTGCTCTCCATAATAAGGGTGTCAAACGTGTTCTTGGGGATTCGAGCCGCTTTAAGCATCTGTGTGTCGATGGTGTTGATGTCCCCTGTATAGAGGATGTCATGATGGGGTGTTTCGACTTGGATTGCAGCACTGCCCGGGATGTGCCCAGCATCATGAAAGGTTACAGTGACACCATCTTTGAGTTCAATGGGTTCTCTATAATTTACTATCCGACTTCGTCGCATTAATCGATCCAGTTCTTCTTTTTCAAAAGGCAAGAAATAGTTGCTAAGTCGAATCATATCCTTAAGGAGAATCCGGATTAAATCGCGGGTTATAGCCGTCATGTATACAGGGACAGAACCGCTGGCAAAAAGCAGGGGAAGACCCCCACTGTGGTCCAAATGGGCATGGCTTAAGGCGACCATCAAGTTTTGGGGACGACTTAGTTGGGGAAAGGAGGGATTGCCATTAAACGAAGCTCCAAAGTCACAGAGCACTGATGAGCGAGCTTCCTTAACCAAGTATGCAGAACTGCCTATGGTTTTGCAGCCACCTAGAAAATGGAGTTCAGTCAAACTGTTACGAGTCCCCTGCGCCTAGACGTGGGTTTCTTGGCGGGAGTTATATTCA
>JABXGX010000033.1 GCA_016550405.1 archaeon
GAAGTTTGGAAGGATGGTCGCATTGGCGGGATCACATATGCCACCCAGCTGTTGGCGATTCTTCTAGTCTCCGCCCCCCGCCAATTATCCTTATTTTTTTATTCCATATATATCAAAGAATATTAGAAGCCATGAAGGGAAGCGAACACAGTGCCTGAATTACCAGATATTGTTCTGTTGGCTCAAAGCATGACAGATGGTCTTGCTTCCAAACAGGTTGTCAAAACCATTGTAAATCAACCAAAGGTGTTGTATCAGTCGGTTTCTAAATTCAAGAAGAATATGAAGGATAGGATTTTCCACGCCTTCCATCAACGGGGGAAATGGATACTTAGTATATTAGATAATGAATGGACACTGGCATTTAACTTGGGAATGGGAGGCGAGTTGCGATTACATTGGCCACCACTTGTGCCTGATCCGAACAGGGAGCGTGTGGTTTTTTCATTTTCTGATGGCAGTCAACTTTGGGCGCATTTCTGGTGGTTTGGTTATATTCATCTTCTCAAACCGAGTGAATTGAAAAATCACCCACAGATCGGAACTCTCGGAATCGAACCCCTAAGTGACGAGTTTACAGAAACGAAGTTGGTCTCAATGCTTGAAGGAAAACGAGGGCGAATTAAAAGCTACTTGCTTGACCAACGCTTCATCGCCGGTATAGGAAATGTATACATCCAAGACATCCTATGGCATGCCCGCCTTCATCCTGATCGCAAGGCTAATTCACTGAAACCTATTGAAGTGAAGAATTTACATCGAGCAATTCAACATGTGCTTCAAGAGGGGATTCGATACGGACCCGGACCTGGAGAACAAGATCTTTGGGGAAATCGCGGGCATTGGGGAAAAATCGTCGGATGGCCACAAATCGCCTATAAAACAGGCAGCCCCTGTCCAACGTGTAAAACAATAATCGAAGAACTCCGCATTGGCAATACGACAAGTTACCTATGTCCGACCTGTCAAGTCTAGCAACCGGACAACTCTTAGGCATATTAGGGGTATATTCGGTCTCCCATGGTGAAAGCAACATGGCACGAAAAGCGATCCAAGACCAATGGCCTGAATGGGGCTCCGTCTGCTGGGGGTGTGGACGGAACAATCCCCAGGGGTTACAGCTGAAAAGTTATTGGGAAGGTGAAGAGGTCGTCGCAACCTTCCAACCCCAATCCTATCATTTGGCGTTTCCTGGAGTATTATGTGGTGGCATTATTGCCACACTCATTGATTGTCATGCCACAAATACAGCAAATGCCGCTGCATACAAAGCTGAGGGACGTGAATTGAATTCAGATCCCCCAAAAGACTATGTCACGGGCTCTCTCTTTGTCAAGTACCTCAAACCAACCCCTATCACTAGCCTGGTCACCCTTCGAGCAAAAGTCAAAGAAATCAAAGGCCGCAAAGTAACAGTAACCTGTTCGTTATATTCAGATAAAATCGAATGTGCGCAGGGGGAAGTAGTCACTATCCAAGTCCACCGAGGAACTGATTCATCACATAAGCACATACATTAGTTTGACTGGATTTGTAAACTGGCTTAGTTTTCCAAAGGTTAATGAGGGAAATCGCTGCCATGATTACGCGGTGATTCCCTGTTGAAGAAACGGATTCAACCACACATACGACTCGGTGAAGGCGATGTAGCCAATGTGGTTTTTATCGCTGGAAACCCAGACCGGATTCCAAAAATTGCTGCGAAAATGAAGGATTCAGAAGAAATTGGAAATTACCGTGGATTAGTCTCCTATCGGGCATTCACCCCTAAGGGTGTCGAAGTGACAGTTGCCACATCGGGGATGGGAACACCTTCAACACATATTGTAACTGAAGAATTAGCAAAATTGGGGGCCAAAAC
>JABXGX010000220.1 GCA_016550405.1 archaeon
CGCGGCTTCTTCTTCCGCGCTTCCTCCAATTTCGCCGATGAGTACAGTGGCTTTGGTTTCGTTGTCTTTTTCAAAGAGTTCGAGGGCGTCGATAAAGGACATACCTACGATGGGATCTCCACCAAGCCCAATTGCCGTTGATTGTCCAAAGCCCGCATCAGTGAGGCTGGCGGCGACTTCATAGGTGAGAGTGCCACTACGGGAGATGAGTCCAACATTGCCTGGCTTAAAGACGTGAGCGGGCATGATTCCGAGTTTACATTTACCCGGCGAGATGATACCTGGCGTATTAGGTCCGATGATATAACTGCCTTGGCGTCGTGCAAGCTCTATGAAGCGCATCTCATCATGAACTGGGATATGCTCTGTAATAACGGTGACCACCGAAATTCCAGCGTCTAACGCTTCGGTTGCTGCATCTGCGGCAAACTGGGCAGGGACAAAAATGATTGAGGCGTTCAGCTCTGGGAACTGTTGTTTGGCTTCGATAACGCTATCGAATACAGGAAGCCCCTCAATCTCCTGTCCGGCTTTTCCTGGGGTGGTTCCAGCAAGTACGGATGATCCATACTCAAGCATAGCTTGGGTGTGAAAATGCCCTTCACGACCTGTGATTCCTTGGACGAGAATCTTTGTTGTTTTATCGATTAGAATTGTCATGTTTAATCCTCCGTGGGTGCCAGTTTTACGACTTGTTTCGCGGCTGTATCCATAGAGTCTAAGAACGGAATCTTTGCTGCCTTCAGAATTTCCGCGCCTTCTTTTTCTCGGGTTCCAATCATCCGAATCACAATTGGAACCTGTTTAGGTAATTCCTCCTGTGATTCCACGATACCTTGGGCAATTTCATCGCAACGAGTTATCCCCCCAAGAATATTAATGAAAACCGCCTTCACATCCGGATGTGATAATACGATATCTAACGCTTGGCTCATCCGATCCGCGGTAGCGCCTCCGCCCACATCGAGGAAATTCGCTGGGGCTCCACCGTAATATTTGACGGCATCCATGGTCGCCATAACTAATCCAGCACCATTACCAATGATACCGATATTTCCTTCCAATTCTACGTAGGTCATCCCTTGCTTCTGAGCCCGTTGTTCAAGGTCTGTTTGCTCTGAAATACCAGAACTCACCCTTTCAGCCAACGACTTGTGTCGGAATAAGGAATTATCATCAACGTTGAGCCGGGCATCAGCCGCGATATACTTGCCTTCTTTTGTTACAATAAGAGGATTAATTTCTGTGAGTTCTGCATCGTTAATGAGAAATACTTGCCAAAGCATTAGCAAGAGGTTGGCAACCTTCACCATTGCTTTTCCTCCAAAGCCCGCATTCTTGGCGATATTTCGCGCTTCAAAATCCCGTAGCCCTAAAATGGGGTCAATCCAACAGCGAGCGATTTTGTCCGGGTGCTCCTCGGCGACTTGTTCAATATCCACACCCCCCATTGCACTACAAATTACAACGGGTCGGCGTCGAGCCCGGTCAATTGTAATACCCAGGTAGATTTCTTGGTCAATATCCAGTCGTTGTTCCACAAGAACACGCTGGACTGGATAATCGTGAATAGTCATCTGTAGAAGTTCTGCCGCAATGATCTTCGCTTCTTCAGGGGTCTCGGCAATTTTGATTCCTCCCGCTTTACCTCGTCCTCCTGCAAGCACTTGGACTTTAATGACAACTGGGTGCCCAAGCTCCTTGGTAATTTGGGCTGCTTCCACTGCTGAGGCTGCAAGGCCAGAGGGTGGAAGTGGTATACCTGCTTGGCGGAATGCCTCCTTTGCTTCATATTCAAACAGTCGCAAATTAAATCACCTTTAGATTGCTTCAGGAGTCCACGTCGTGAGAATAGTATGAGTGGATGTTTCAACCACACCATCAATATCTGCGGCGCTGGAAAGAAATTCTGCTAACTCGGCACCACCTACAGAAACCACGATATCTACCGAACCGGTCACACGATGAAGGCGAATTGGGTTTAATTGTTTTATTTTCTCATACACTTCAAAACGGGATTTAGGCTCTACACGCAAAAAGACAAGTGCCTCGTCTGTGGATTTCCCTAAGAGTCGTAAGGAATCAGGTGACAAATCAATGAATCCACGTCCTGTTCGAATTAATTTCAAGCCGCGAAGCTTGCGTAAATGATTACTAAGGGCTTGACGAGTAATCTTTAGCTCCTTGGCTAGCTCTGACTGGGTGCGTGTGACTGTTTGTACAGACATCGGAATGCTAGCTTGATACAGTTTTCTAAGTATCTCAAGTTGCCTTTCTGTTAATCTGACAACCCTATCAACAAGTTCCAACTTTGTCTACACCTGCTGAGATAATGTAATGGAGAAGTGGGAACATTGCTTTTTGAGCGTTGTTCTTGTGTAAAGTAAAAAGCACAAATATGACAAGGGGCTGTATCGCCTGAAGGAAGGGAACGTTTTTTAACCTTCCAACGGTAGCCGTTCTAACGAATCGTTCCTTTCATGTTTCAAAGGTTTGATGTAGAAGGCTTAACTGTGAAATCTCCGCTTTGTGAAATTTGTCTGAAAAACTACCCACTCATTTGTGGGAACTGCCAATCCAAGATTGATGAAGGCGAAATTACTGAA
>JABXGX010000221.1 GCA_016550405.1 archaeon
GTGATATTATGAGTGTTGATTCGCCATGTCCAGCATGTGAAGAGTTTGGGCTCTGTGGAGGACGGTGTCTATTTGCGAACAAGGAACGGTTATGGGGTGAAGAGGGATTTCAGAAGGTGTGTAACACTGTGACCCATCTTCTGGGATGTCTGAAGGAGATCGTGCCTGCTGTTCGTACCCTAATCGCGGAAGGAAAGATCGCTTTGAGTGATTTTGCGTACCCGGAATTCAATAATGGTTGTGAGATTATCCCCTAAGCTTGAGGAGAATTGGTGAACCATGAAAATCCTTTTGGCTGACAGGTTCTAACTGGTACCAATCAATGCCTTCGAGGTCCTGTATATGCCGATAGTGAAAATCCCTCAGCACCGTTTTGAAGAGCGATTAGCGAAGCTTCGTCAGCGGTTAACAGAAGAGAAAATTGCACATTATATCGTGTTTAATCCGACGCACATCTATTACCTGACTGGGTTTGTCCATATTCCTACGGAACGCCCTTTTGCGCTCATCGTTGGAGATGCGGACATTTGCTTCTTTGTTCCTGAATTAGAAAGGCAGCATGTCGAAGAGGAAGTACCTGATGTAGCAAAGATTGGCACGTACTTTGATTATCCAGACGCGAAGCACCCAATGGAGCATTTTGCCACTTTCCTAACGAAGGACCTTAACATCACTGAGAAGCTAGGATCAGAAGCGCCAGGTAGTTCTGGACGATGGGGATATGAGGGACCTAAGTTAGAAGAAGTCTTGGGATTTCCAGTGAAGGTCACGTCTAAATTAGTGACAGATATGCGCGTGATTAAGGATGAAGATGAACTGGCCTGCATTCGGGAATCAGCCATGTGGGCAAATCTTGCCCATCAACTGCTTCAGGATAAAACCCAGCCTGGATTAAATGAGGTCGAGGTATCCACGGCGGCTTCTCTTGAAGCCTCTATGGCGATGGGAAAGGCTTTGGGTATTGCCTATCGACCCTTTGCAATTGGTGGGCTGCCTGTTCGAGCAGGGTATCGTGGTCAGATTGGAACTTATTCGGCAATTCCCCATGCGTTGACCCGGTTTACGGTATTCAAACCAGGCGACACGCTGGTGACAGGTGCTACAGCAAATGTGGCAGGGTATTATGCAGAGTTGGAACGAACGATGTTTCTGGGTGAGCCCAATGCCAAGCAGCACAAATATTTTGACATCATGATAGAAGCCCAGCAAGCGGCTCTTACAGCCTTTGCCCCAGGTAAGCCTTGTTCAGTCGTTGATAAGGCTACACGTGCGGTGTTTAAACAGCACGGAGTGATGAATTTAGTGCAACATCATACTGGGCATTCCATTGGATTGGAAGGTCACGAGAAACCTTTTCTCGATCATGGGATGGAAACCGTAATGGAACCCGGAATGGTCTTTACCGTTGAACCCGGGATTTATGATAGGACAGTAGGCGGGTTCCGGCATTCGGATACCGTGTTCATTACAGAGGAGGGAACGGAGCAGGTGACTTACTATCCTTGGGATATCGAGTATCTAACTCTTGATATCAAATAGAATCAGAATCGCTAGACGGTTTTGAGGGCATCTTTCACGAGAGGGACATCGCAGCAACGGATGCACTCATAGCCCTCATCGGCTAGGTGTTTGAGGAGTTTCTTGTATATTCGACCTCCTTTCATGCGGAATGATTCCTGATGGAAGAGGAACGAATAGTGTTGTATACGGTGTACTTCGGCAAGGTGGAGGTCTTTGAGGATGTATTTCCATGCCTCATTCTCAGTGAGTTGAAACCGACCGAAGAGGTCAGTGTCCATGATCCCAATAGGAATCTCGATTAGTCCGTTTTCAAGGCGATAGGGGTCCACTTCTTCCACGGTTTCACTACGGTAGGAAGCGTCATAGAGCACTCGTTCTCTTTTGAAAAGATCAAGCAGAGATGAAGTTACCCACAGGTTATGGCACCGCACTCCATGAACAGGTCCGATTATATCGGAGAAGTATGTCTTTTGCATGTTGAAGAGTCCTTTGAATTGGGGATGGTCTTCATGAACATAGTGGAGTTGGAGTTCGATGCCATCGTGGTGAATGGCTTTCAGGGTGTCAGCTATGGAATTGAGATTGAAGAGAAAGGTGGGGATAAAGAAAGTGGATCGGAAGCCGAGGTCTGTTTCGAGTTGGACAATGTCCGTGATGTTATTGTATAGATTGAGAGTGCCTTTTTCTGCGGCTTTCAGGTCTTTTTCGGTGAACCGATCACGTCGGGCACGAATGTGCTCGATAGGTTTGTGAACGGAATCTGCGTCGTGGGTAAGGATGATTTTCAA
>JABXGX010000222.1 GCA_016550405.1 archaeon
GAACCAAGACCCAGCAATAAATACTACCCTGTGTGATAATGGAGACATTAAGGGATTCGTTGAAGACAATGGGCACAGATTTATACCGAATGGGCTCAATGCAGCGCGCGTCTGGCGTAATAGACCTGATAGCAGAATGCAAGGACTTGAAAATACAAATTATGATGATTGGATGCAAAAGCTTAGCAGTAAAGGGGTTAACTCTGTTCATCTTCGACTTGATACCATAACGGGAAAAGCAGGGGCTGTTCATATGCAAGCGCCGCCCTTGGGGTATTATTACATTGCAGATGAATATCCTATGGACGCTGCCTGGTCAGATGGGTGGACATATTCCAATTACAATGAGGGATCACACGCAGGAACACTTATAGATGGGGATGATTTTCTCACAAATTATCCCAACTGTAGATATCCCCATTTTACTGATAAAGACTGTGGCCTCACGTATGCTTCAAAATTTTCAAATAGCAATATCACCAAAATCCTTCAAGCTGCAGAGGCACATAACGTTAAGGTTATATTTACTTTTTGGGGATCTGAACAATACTCTGATGATGAGAGATGGGAATATAGCGCCTATAATCAGGCCTGTAAAAAGCCGGATCGTTCAGATTGTCACTCTGATGAGAAAGGAATCTTAGCTGACCAATATGACATAATTTTTGACCCTAATGGCAATATTCCAGGCATTACAAAGGATGGAAAAAATGTTCTTGAATATCAAAAGCAATATATAGATTTCGTTTATAAAGCCTGGGGTGAAAGTGAAGCTATTTGGATGTGGGAAATCATGAATGAGATCCATTACCTCCCTCAATGGAATTCTGGTCCAGGAGAATTGGATGATAATGTAGACAAAAAACTTTTACCCTGGATAGAATACATGTCCAATTACATCAGATCCGTTGATATTCATCATAGACCGGTGAGTATCAGTGGCATACACCGTTCTTGGAAAGACGGCACAATTGCTGATCCGAGACTGATTGTCTCTTCGAAAGACAATTTGTGCGATCAAACTGCCTGGCAAGGTGCTGAAGTTGACTTTTTTCTAGCTTGCAAGCACAAGATGTTTGAGTATGTTGACGTGGTAAACTTGCACAATTATAGAACACATACGTTAAAGGGTAGGCTGGATACACAGAAAAGATTGGACGAGATCTGGCCTGATAAACCCAAAATCATCGGAGAGTTTCTTCCAAAACAGTGCAGGCAGTCCAATTGTGACCAAGACCCGCAAGATGAATACGTCCCCACCATTCTTAAGGGGCACAATACGTATATTGGCGAATACCCCTGGCATATTGAAATCGCTCCATTTCATAACACTGTATCATATTATTGGTTGAGTTTAATCTCCAATGGAGGAAACGGTGAGGTTCGAAGATGGATGGGATTTGGAATTGAGTCTTGGCGTGAAGGAGCAGCGTTTCATTTTAACAATGAATACGATAATGAACATTTTTCAGACATAGCACTTCCCACCGGAAAATTTATTCCAGAGGTCCATTGGTCCGATTGGGGTAATCATACTGATTGGGATCAATATATAACTATTTCCAATATAGGTCTTGACCCGGCTAATGATTTTGTGCTTACCTCGAGGGGGGATGGCAATCAAGTCATGGTGATGTTCCGAAGTCTCAGTGACGACAGAACCCTAATAGAGATCGGAAATTTGGAAGAAGGAACGTACACGGTCAAACTATTTGATTGGCTCACAGGGGAGAGAGTGGAAACTCGGACAGTAGAAACAGTAGGTAACACTTTGAGCATCAATGTGGATGTGAGATGGACAGCATGGGACCGTAACGATTTTTTTTGGAATGCTTGGACGAAGCAATTCGAAGGTAGCCTGGTTGATGGTTATGATACTGACTATACCAATCCCATCGCACCCAATTTGGGTAGTGATTGGCCGAGGTTTATCTTATCAGACGCAACACCCGGACGCGAGAGAGAGGCAATTAATAGATTTCGCAGAAATATAGGCATCGTCTTGATTGAGAGATTGCACCTTTCAAATACCTCAGTCAACCAGTGGCCCGCTGCAGTGGTTTGAGGTGGGGAGAACAAGGTAGCTATGCTTGGCAAATTGAGGCGATTGGTGAATC
>JABXGX010000223.1 GCA_016550405.1 archaeon
ATACTGAAGGCAAGGAACTCATATTTTAAGCTGGCACGATATCAAGTTATTCCTAGATTCCAGTTTGAAACATCATTCTTTAACAGGCTATCAGAGTGGGACCATTAGTTCCCAGAAACCACGGGAGAACAATAATCACTACAACATAACCCAAAATTATAAGCGCTGAAAATAAACCCATGCCAACCGATTTGGAATCGTCTGTATTAAACTTCCCCTCACAAAGGAGGCGTCCACATCACCAGAGTGCGACACCAGTGTTTCCATTAAACTCAGTTAAGGTGTAAAAAAGCAAAATTCGCTAATTTTCCGTAGAAGTGGTTCGTGATTGACGCCGTTCCTCTATCACAATCAGAACCCCCCCAATCAACCCAATGACAACAAAGATGAAAAATAAAATCGTTTTGTCTGGCACAAACGGAAGAAAATCCGGCAAAAACCCTGCTGTGATACCCCATAATAATTCAACACAAATAACCCCTATCACACCAGGAACAGCTCCAATAACATATCGGACATTAACTATGACCGTTCCTTCCTATTGCACACAAATATTCTCCTCACCAAATAAAATATTGATTACAATAAGCCAATCATGCCCATCCAATTTAGGAGTTTTGCATGCTAAATAAAAGGTGGTCGTCCACCCCCAAGCTCGTGTATCACCGGTTTTTCACTGTATTATCCAGATTCCTTAATACGTACACAATAGAAGGCTCTTATCAGGAACTATCTAGCAAAAAGCGGTGTTACGGGTTGATAATCTGGAGACAATGTTGGGGACAACGATGGACACAAGCATTACAATTGATACACCTTTGAGGGCGTATTGGGTTAGCTTTGTGTCTTGCAACATCTAACTGGAAGACGTTCATCGGACAGACTTGCACACACATCCCACATCCATTACACTGTGCTGCATCTTGAACAATCTGTCCATAGGGTTGAAGCGGATACCTTCCCGTAAAGAAGGGCATTTGCGAATGGCCTCGCTTGTAAAAGAAATGACCCAAATCGCTGGGTAAGATCGGGGTCATCCCATTCAAGTCAACACCCAGGATTAACACTACAATAATTGTAATTAGGAGTTCCCACGGCAACCCCAACAAATGCCCTGTCGTATAAAGTGCGACGAGTAAGATTCCAACGATAGTGCAAGTCCCATAAACCAGCGTTTTGACGAAACCAGATCTACTTGGGAGATAAGGGACGAGAAGATAGGCGCCACAGGTGAGCAGCCAAATGATCCCAAGGGTCGGGAGGAGCTTGGTAGGCGCAAAAATCAGGCTGAGGGGAACAGCAAAGAGAGAAATCATAATAGCATAAAGGCTTGCCATTTCTAAGCGCCTTGAAACCGGAAACCGTATTGTTCGCATGCGCACAGTCTTCTTTGCTCCCTTCCTCAAATAGGCGGGTATATCCGTGGCATTCACGGGTCCAAATAGGGCAGTCCATCCCGTCTCCTGCTTAATCACATCAGGGTCAACTCCTGCTGCTGCAAGTTGAGGGAGAATCAAACGCCGGTGTCGCACAAAATTATTGATACCGCTCAGCTTTATGGTCGCGATAACCGAGTGCGCCGTAAACTCACCTCCACAAGCTGCGCACCACACATTGATGCCCCGCGTCGGAGCCACCAGCACATAACAATCAATCTTTGCTTGTTGGAGTGTTTTTTGGACCCGGCGGACTGTTAGATCATAATTGCAGGTGACCAGAACGGGGCTTTGGGGCGAGACCTGACCCACGGGGATTAGTCCTGGCGAGGTTGAAACTCCTACCCAGCGAAAAATCGTTTCCGCCACATACTTGAGTCGTGATCCCACTCGGACCGTCGGATACGAAGCCAGGGTTTCTGGTGGCAGTTGCTGTTGGCGGGGTTTCGTTACAACCACTAATAACAACGAATCAAGTAGATAGCGTTTCTGAACGAGGAACCGAAACCCGAGCTTTCTGAGCTTTTCTTCAAGATTTTTCACCCGGTGGGTAGTGGTCTGACTCAGCAAAAAAGTGAACATGGTGAGGGGCACGCGTAACATGTAATAGGGAAGCATATTCTGTATCGAACGGGGACGGACTTCATCCCATATGATGAGCCGTCCATCTGGGCGAAGCAGACGCCACGCTTCACGAAGCGCATAGACCTGTTCCACCTCCGACACCTCGCTCAACACTAAGCTGGCAATCACTACATCAAATGAGGCATCAGGAAACTGATCCGTTTCCGTCAAATCCATCTCCCGAAACTGCACTTT
Source organism: archaeon (assembly GCA_016550405.1). The sequence goes on from JABXGX010000223.1 coordinate 2,256, forward strand.
ATCATCCAACTTCTCCTGCGCTGCTTTGGCTTGGGCTAACGCAATCATAGCTGGCGACACATCAATTCCAATCACCTGCGCCCCTTTCCGCCCACACAGCAGCGCCAACGTGCCAGTCCCACTCCCAATATCAAGAACGTAATCAGATGAGCTGACGTATTCATCAGCTATCCACTGTTTAAGATTCGCATCAACACCTAACGTGAGAACTTTAATGCCCTGGTCATACCGCCACGGCGCTGACTCCAGCAACTTCATGAGCACAGCAGTTGACGCAACTAACGCCTCCTAGTCATTCACTCCAACATTAGGCTTACAAATAGAAAAAATCTAGCACATAAAAGAAAGTGGGCGTCCACCATAACCAATCGTACAACACCAGGTGTTTCCAGTACATACACCCAAACATTACCGCAAATGGTTCCCCAGAAAAGAAGAACGCGGTTTTCGTTAAAGGCGTATCAATTTTTCCAGCCATTCAACG
>JABXGX010000224.1 GCA_016550405.1 archaeon
CATGACTTTACCTTTTGCTGCATATAACAATCCTATGAAAGCGAAGAGCGCTGCAATTGCGATGGTCCATATGCCAATGAAGGAGTATGGTACTGTGAGAAGGGAAAATAACAGGGACAGCAGAATCTGAATCGCGGTCCATGCCTTTGCCTGTCGCACACTGATTTGTCCACTTGGAAGTGGGCGGTCTGGGCGGTTCACCCTGTCAACTTCTAAGTCATAAATATCATTTACGACGTTTCCGGCAGCAGCTAAGAAAATGTAGGTTAGCGCGGTTAGGATGAGCACGAAAAAGAGCTCAGGTATCGTCCACCGAATCAATCCAAAATTCGCGATAATGAAATAGTTCGTCGTGAGAACACCAATTATCGCTGTGAGGCTTCCGAAAAGTGGATTAGCTGGCCGAATGATGGTGATAAACGCTTTCAATTTCATGGGAAACAGCTCACAGGTAAAATGAGCATTAACGCTTCTGACTTAAATAGAAAACGGCAAAAGGAGATGCCATGATGAATACTTTCAGTGACCTCTCTGCCTAATGTATGTCTACTCAGACAGATAATCACGAATAGCTAAAAAAGGGCTGGAACGCGCTTGGGATGCAGGGAACTGGCTTGTCGGACGATAACTCCATTTTCGATTCTGAAACGGACGCCCGCAATGGGCTTCTTCAACTGGGATATCTGATCCAAAACCATCAAACCCACCCTTTCTCCTTAACTCTCCACGACCTTTGCAACCTCCTAGTTGTTGGACCACGCGCTCAAGATATTTACTTTAATCTCCTAATTCAACTCTGTGACGACCACAGGCTTCCTGTCCTAGTCATTAAAGGATCTCCCTCTGAAGGTCTCGAAGAACAAATTTGCGAAAGCCTACTCTGGCATATCGATCTGGGAACAGAGGCAATTACCTTTGATGCATTAAACCTAGCGAATGGTCGGCACCCATCCAGACAAATCGATATTCTCATCCGGCTCTTCGAAAGTTTTGGACCCGTAACACCAACGGCTCGAAACCTTTTCCATGTCATCATCTGGCGAACTATTTTGATGGCCTCGACACCTACACTTCAGCACCTTCAGAATACGCTTTCCTTTTATGAACATCATAAGGGCCCCTATCATGAAATCCGTCGATTACTTAGCGCTTTGCCACATGATCTGTTGGACGCCAGCTATGACAACCTATCTCTAACCAGCATCCGGCATCTTCCTACAATCATCACAGGCAATGATACTCCCAAAGTGACCTTTGCTATCAACCTGCTCCTTTTGAAACTACTTGCTCATGAATCCGAGCATCTTCCTGCTTTATTCCTCGTCAATACCACAGACATTGCTCCACAAATACTCGAATGGTTATCCGCACGATACACAACCCGCAATACCCCATTCGTCATCTTTGATAACCAGAACACAGCTTTATCCCAGCCATCGAATGACACAGGTAATTTCATTCTCACCAGCGGTTTCGACGAAGAACCTTCTCCTTTACTACAACAACTCACTGAAAATGAGCAACACTTCTTACAAGTCAACAACGACCACGTTGTTGTACATCTTCGAAGCGAACCTGCTACCCGTTTCATCACAATTTTCTGAAGGCGTAAGCGGCTCAGTGTGAGAATGTTTTACTTGAGCTTTCCTAATTTCTCGTCGACACGGGATATAAGTTCCTGGCTGCCTAACCGTTCATACATTGAGCGAGCCTGTCCATAAAGCTCCTTAGCTTGTGAGCTTTCGCCAATAGACGCATGGTGGTCTGCAAGCTCTTCGAGGTTTTCACCCTTTTTCTGGAAATATGCAGTCATCTGATCACTTGGTTTGGACATTGAGTTCACCTGTTTATTCAGTGTATAGGAGACCTCTTGAACTTAGCTCTTTCTAACCGACTCCGGCGATTTTAGTTCTTGTTAAGAAATCTACCTAAGGCACTAACCGTGTTCGGTCCCGAGGAAATAGTACTGCTTCCCTAATATTGGTATAACCGAGCATTTGCATAGTTAACCGTTCGATTCCAATTGCAAGTCCACCATGAGGAGGAGCTCCGTATTTGAATGGTTCCACATAAAATGCAAAGGTCTTCGGATCCAATCCTGCATCTTTCAGTTTTTGGATTAACATGCTATACTCATGAATCCGTTGGCTTCCCGTTGTCACCTCCATCCCCCGATAGATCAGGTCAAATCCACGAGTGAGAGTTGGATCACTTTCTAAAGGCATCGTATAGAATGGCCGAATAGTGGTGGGATATCGAGTAAGAAAGAAGAATTCTTCACCCATTTCCTTTTCTATTCGCTGATACAGTTTTTCCTCTCCTTCACTAGGAATATCTGAATCCGGTGGTAAATCGAATCCCTCGTCATGTAAGATTTCAAGGGCTTCGCGAACTTCGAGGCGTTGAATCGGAATTTTTGGAATTTGGATCTCTGCACCAAGTTCTTTGAGCTCATGAGAACATAACTCCTTTACTGCCTTGAATGTTGAAACAAGCATTTCTTCTTCGAGACGCATGACCTCTTCTTCATTTTGGATCCACGCCATTTCATAATCGAAGCTTGTATACTCATTCAAGTGGCGTGGCGTGTTATGCTTCTCCGCACGATAAACCGGAGCGACTTCATAAACACGGTCAAATCCTGCAACGAGGCTGAGTTGTTTATAAAATTGGGGGCTTTGAGCTAGGAATGCTTTCTTTTCAAAATATTTAACTTCAAAGAGGTCTGCGCCGCCCTCGGTTGCTGTGGCCACAATTTTAGGAGTATGGATTTCTCGGAATCCATGATTTTCAAGGAATTGTCGCATCCGCGAAACCGTGAAGTGTTGAATCTTGAACAGGTGTTGTGTTTCAATACGACGCAAGTCCATAACACGATTATCGAATCGGGTGCCAATGTCTGCTTCTACTTTCCCTGAGGTATCTAAAGGAAGGGTTGCAGGAGACGAATTAACTAAAATAATCTGCTTAGGAGTGACCTCAATACCTCGTTGGGCTTGTTCTTCAGCCTTCACCTCGCCTTTTATTACGACAGCAAATTCATTATCAAGCTGGTCCAAGATTTCTAGAAGTTCTGGGGGTGATTTTGCATGTGGCAGGGTACACTGTGTGATTCCTTCGCGGTCGCGAACTAAGAGGAAGCTGATTTTCCCTAATCGGCGAATTCGTTGCACCCATCCAGCAATTGTAATTTCTTGTCCTGCCATATTTGGGCTGAGCTCGCTAGAATAATGTGTTCTTTGCAAGGTTCCCAGGTCGTTGGCTTTTGGTGTAATCTTAATCTACTCCTGCGGTTTCTCAGTCAATACGTGACTTAAACGTTTCTTCTGAATTTCTAAAAACATCTGATGCTATTCACCGAATGTCTTTTGAAGTTCCTTAAGGTAACTATTCGCTTGCGTTACTTTGAGTTTAGTAGCCGTTGATGTAGCGTGTTCAACGAATTCCTGAAAAAGCTCTGCTGGATATCCAGATTTGACGAGTTGTGCTGCATGAAAAGAGGTGGCTAATCGATCAGCAACCTCCACTATCCGTGCTTCGATAGAGGTCCCCTGAGTATATGCTGACCATGCTACAGTCATTTCGGTCTGGAGCCCTTGAGGAAGGAGATCGAGGATTTTTTTCATTACGTTGTTCTCTGCCTTCGTTTTTGCTTCTCGGATTCTCGGGTCTGCTCGTTGTGCACTCATTGGAATGTCCCCAATTTCAACCTCAGGAATGTCATGAATCAGTGCCATTAGGAGTACTTGTAGTAAATCCACGGGTTCAGCAGCTTGTTGTGCTAGGAGAAATGCCAATATTGAAGTGGTATGTGAATGTGCAGCAACATTTTCTGCTTGAGACGGTGGAACCCCTCTGAGAAGCCAGCCAGTTCGAAGGACTCGTTTTAGATTATCACATAACATGATGAATTGAAATAGCGTCATCTCGAATCGTATGGGCTGGACCTTGAGAAAAAGCCTCACTTTTTGGCAAACAACGCAGCAATTTCGCGTCCGAAGTGGCGAAAAACTGAAACTACATGGCCGAGGGATTCGATTTTTACGCCTGCACCGATGAGTACAAGGGGTCCGGCATCCGTTACTACAATGATGCCTTTCTCCCCCCTGACAATTAATTCAAATAAAGGTTCGAAGGCGAGTTTTTGCACCGCTTCAATTCCAGTTTGTAGTAACACGGCTGAAATGGCTGATAGGAGGTCTGGGTCAATGTCGACACCTTTGGTTGAGCTAAAAGCTACACGGCGACCTGCCTTTGTGACAACCGCTAGTGTTTCCAGTTCTGTATATAAAGTGATTTCGCGTAGATACATCGCCAATTGTTTGGCTTCTTCTTCGCTCATCGCAAATTGCTGCATTGTCTTCCCTCACTTTCCTATGATTTTTGGCGCCCCTTCTCGCTCCGTGACGCTTCAATTAGTTCAGTAATTTGACGCGCCATTTCCTCCTTCATGGCCTCCTTTTCATGAAGGTATTCCTCTTCTTCAAGGTGCTTGAGGAACTCAATGGCTAAGACTTGTCCGTCCTTGATAACAACTCGGGGCGTATAACCTTGAGCAAAGACGGTGCCTTCTGGAAGTGAATCAATACGTTGGAGTTTTTGTGTCTTTGTTGTTTTTCCTAACACACTGGTTGATTCTTCTGTTATACCAAATGCATCATAGCCGATTAAAACGAATTCACGTCGGAATCCAGGAATTGGTTCCAGTTTTTCGACCTGTTCGATGATTTCAGAAGGTGGGCGTGGAACTTGCACAGGTTGGCGTTCCGGTTTCCGTGTGGCTGAAACCACAGCTTCCCGATAATCGGCGGGTTTGGGTTCCTGAACAGGTGCCGACCTTGGTGGTTCTGTAACCAGTTCTGATGGCTCTCTCGGCATTGGAGGCGCTGCAGGTGGAGCTTTTTTCATGCCTTCATCGGGTTTTGTAGACAAAGGAAGTCCCATGGATTCGAGGAACTTTGCACCTTCTTGTCCTTCATCTTCTGAGAGAATCTTGTAGACCAAACCACGTTGGTCTCGGATTCCTGAGGCCCTACGGGCTGCAATAAATTTCCGGCGGACAGGCGCTTTGGTTCCTTTCCAAATCCAAATCAGTCGCTCCTCATCATCAATGATAATTAGGACTTCGTCTTCTTTCATGTGGGTCTTTGCTGGAGCACCATCGGTGATTTGAACTGTTTCACCGGTATCAACGACGCGGAGCATCACTAATTCTCTAGGCACGCAGGTCACCAACCCCGACGGTCATGTTACTTACTTCTATGTGTTAATAATTCTTTTCTGGGAACGGAGGGATTACTCCAAATATTCAGTGGACATTAATCCCTTCCAGTTACATCAATTTAAGGTACACACCAGTCAATTTCAGGTGTTTATTTCTTTTTCAGATGTGCTGGGATGATGTACTTGTCGGGAGCTGACTCGATTGGCTCTAAGTAGGCTTGGAGTGGTTTGGGTATCAAGATACGTCCATCCTCTTGCATGTTATTTTCCAGAATGGCAGTGATAGATCGTGTGGTGGCAATGACTGTAGAGTTGAGTGTATGGATGAAGCCTTTTGTGGGGTGACCCCGGGTTTCAGCGTAGCGAATGTTAAGGCGGTAGCCTTGATAATCCGTACAATTACTGCACGAGACAAATTCCCGATAGCGCCCTTGTGACGGCATCCAGAGTTCAAGGTCATAGGTTTTCGCTGCGACACTGCTAAAATCGCCACTGGGTAATATCACGATTCGTAAGGGGATACCTAAGGGTTGCCAGATTCTTTTCTCAATGTCTATCATCTTGTCAAACCATGTCCAGGAATCCTCTGGAAGGCAGAAAACAAACATTTCTACCTTAGAGAATTGATGGACTCGGAAGATTCCCTTAGTATCCTTTCCGTGTGCGCCAGCTTCTTTGCGGTAGCAGGGACTATACCCAGCAAAGCGTAGAGGAAGTTCATCGATTTCAAGAACCTCATTCATGTACTGGGCAGCTATGGGGTGTTCGGAGGTTGCAATCAAATAGAGATCTTGGTCTTCAAGCTTGTATAGCGAATCTTCGAAGGCACTAATATCTATGACTCCGCTATAGGCTGCATAATTGAGCATATTAGGCGGGATGATCGGTGTGAATCCATGTTTTGTGATGTTATCAAGTGCATAAAGGGCTAGACTGAGATCCAGCCAGACAATATCATCCATGAGGTAATAGAACCGTGACCCCGCGACCTTTGCGGCTCGGGTGGTATCAATGAGCCCAATTTCCTCTGATATGTCATAATGACTCTTTGGTAGTGTATCGATGGTTTCATATTCAACTTTCAATCCTTGTGCCGCATCAAGGAATTGCTTTACGTGATCTTTCCATACTTGGGGCTTCCCAATGTACTTAACGGGCTTTGCTTCGGACTCATCCATACCATCCGGCACAGATTCGTGAACGATATTCGCAATACCTCGTAATGCTTCTATCCGTTCTGTTTCAAGAGTAGTTAGCTGCTGTTCACCCTCGGACACCTTCTCCGATAGCATCTTTGATTTCTTAATCAAAGTTTCACGTTTGGCCTTATCCTTAGTTTTCCCAATCTCTTTGGCCACCTGATTTCGCTCTCGTTGAAGTTCAGCCAGTTCAGTTCGCGTTTTCCGCCAAGCCTCATCCAGCCGCACAGCTTCATCAACAATGGCCGTATCTAATCCACGACGTTGCTGAGATTTCCGAAGAATCTCAGGATCTTCACGAACAGCAGCCAGTATCGACCACGCACTCACTTTTGTCGCCTCGGAAAGGACTCAACGCCCTGCCACTAAAAAACCTTCCCTCCACAACATCACAAGAGGGTTAACAGCTGCTAGTCCTTTTCTCACCAATTGAGATCATTTCGGACCCGATATCCCACCTCCGTCGCGCAGGTACAGGGCATTCATTGCTCCGTTAGGGCGCGTCACCCCTAAAACCCACCAACCACTCAAAAATGGCAGTCGCCGTGAGCTGCGCGAAGACAGAAAACGCTTAGTCCGGAAGGCGGGAGGTGACAGCCCTCACTGGGGCAGTACCCGCCGATGACGCAGGAACCGTACACCACCCACGTGTCCTGTGTGGGTAAGTTTCAGACAACAGCTCTCCCAAAACGTGGCTCCCTTAAGATTAGAACCATTCTGCTCGACGAGCGATAATAACGCAAACGACCAGAAGTATGACGATGACAACTACTCCGACAATCCACCACGGAAAGATGAAAAGATCTGGTCCAACAGGAACAAGTAGGCTGTCAAGTTGATCTAGTAATGCTAGCGTAGAGACTGCGAAATTCGTCTGGGGGGCAAAACCTGTGGCACCTGAAAAATCCGCAAATCCCCCATCCAAGCTCTGTGTGCTTAAAACCCATGCTGTGACATCTTCAGCGGTTATCTGATTACTGGCGCTAAGAATTTGTAGCCCAGCGACAGCATAAAAAGTCGCAATATGAGTAGCAACTGGGTTGTCTGGTGTGTTACTGAATCCACCGTAAAACTGGGGATAATTCGTATCCTCACGATAGTGGCGTAGGATATAATCAATAGTCGCAGCCTGGCTAATAGTCGAAAGCGCCCCTAGTATTTCAAGGGACCGTAAGGCCATATAGGTTGTCTGTAAATCTGCATTGGTGCTATTCCGACCATTGGCGAATCCACCGTAACTTGCTGAGGCTGGATTCGACAGAATTTGGCTTGAATTAAGCCAGTCAATGGCTAATGAGGTGTTCATTTGTGAGATGGCATTATAGATATCCAGAATTTGAATAGCAGCAAAGGTTGCAGAGACAGTCGTAGTATTGATTTGAGAATTCTCCCTAAATCCGCCAACTGTATCTGGGAACAGCGTAGCATTTGTGCGTTGAAGGTCTATTGTAAAGTTAACCAGAATCGTTGAGTCGATACTTTCCGTTCGATTAAGCCGGTCAAGAGCCAGGGCTGCAAAGGCACTGGCTGTTAAAGTTGCATTCGGATAACTCGAGTATGGAAGGAACCCACCGTAGCTAGGATTGGTGTCTGTATCATTAACGAAAAGACTTCCAACCCATGCCGTCATATTTTCGATAAGAAAACGGTCAGGTAAAAGCAGATCTGCACCTATCCAAGCGTCAAGAGTATCCAAAACATTGGCGATAGCAAAGGTATTGGATATAGTTGGGATCGTGGCGCTTGGATGTTGAACGGCACCGCCAGAATGATTTAAACACGTTACTGAAAATGTAACAATGACATCTTGGCGTGTTGGTGCTGCCATGGCGGTCAGTGGGCTAGCTATGATGAGGATGAATAGCCCGAGAATCACGGTGCTAGATAACCTTCGCAAGCAATGGTCCTCCGAATTCAGGTGTACGGACGTTCACGGCAAAATATCCCTTAAAACCTTGTGGTCAGTGGCAATTATTTCAAGGGTCTCACAGTTAACCAATGGGTGACGGCTTTCACTGCATCTCCACACGCTCGAACGATTTGCCGTGGTTCTCCAGTGATGTCACCGATAGCATATACACCAGGTATATTGGTTTGTTGATGAACGTCAGTTATAATGTTGCCTTTCTCATCTAAGTTGACCCCGACTGGTTCACAGAAGGAACTGTTAGGGGTACATCCGACTGCAATGAATACACCATCGGCGTCCATGGTGAAATCCTTCTTAGTCTTCTTATTATGCAATTTAACACCGGTGACTCCCTCCTCTCCTAAAATCTCAGATAATATGGTGTCCCATAAGATTTCGACATTGGGGAGAGCGATAAGACGATCCGCATAAGTTTGTTCAGCTCGAAGTTTATCACGGCGATGCACTAAATACACCTTCCCTACGATATTCGCAAGAAAAAGTGCATCCATGGCGGCGGTATTTCCCCCACCGATCACAAAGACAGTCTTTCCACGATATAATGGGCCATCACAAGTTGCACAATAACTGATTCCACGGCCATGATATTCTGATTCACCTGGAACCCCAAGTTCGGCATCGCAGGCCCCCATCGCTAAAATGACGGCAGGCGCGTGAAATTCCTTGCCTTCACCAGTGACGACAACTTTGACAGATTCTGAAAATTTGAACTCATCAACAGGGGTCATCTCTTGGATTTCGACTCCTGCGTTTTCAGCTTGGGTTTTCATCTTCATGGTCAAGTCACCGCCACTGATTCTTTCAAAACCTGGATAATTTTCGATTTCCCAAGCGTTCATCATACGGCCACCACAGATTCCTGCTTCTAAAATTACGGCTTTCAAGCCCATTCGTGCAGCATATAGCCCTGCAGTCATCCCAGCGGGTCCGCAGCCAACGATGATGAGGTCATGTTGCTCAGCCATTTTTATTTCGCCTTAGTTTCTCTGAGACGGAGGGTCGGATATAATTAGGTTTTGGCTCTACACGTACATTCGAAAAATTAGAAGGAATTATAATTCTTGGATTTTACCCTGGGCGGCTTCTTCAAGTTTTTCAACCGCTTCCTTATACCCCCCTGCATAAATGATGTCACCAGGGAGTAGCTTGAATCGCCCGCGCGGATCATAGGTCCAATTATCCTTGCGTTTCACAGCAAAGATTCGGGTGCCATGATCTTCTAGCCTGAGTTGACGCAGAGTTTTCTTCGCGAGGAGCGAGCTTGGGTCCACAATTTGGCGACTTACTCGTTCATCGGCGTCCTTTAATGCAAGACGCAAGAGCGGGTGGACATCTACCCCGCGAAGTACGATTTCCGCCATTTGAGCAGCAGCGTCTGCAAGGTTTTCTGCGGCCACACCTAGTCGGATGAGTCCCAAACGGCGTTTTTCTTCGCCTTCTTCTAATTCCATTCGTAAGACTTCAAGTTCAAACTCGGTGTGGAAACTGTCAAATTTCTCTTCTAATTCAAAAATATCTTCGGCAATATCCTTATTGTTGGTCAGCAAGGCCGTGTATGCAAGGTTGATGAGAAGCTCTGAGGTGTCTTTCATTTGAATGAGCATCGCTAGGATGCGTTCTTCTGGTGTTTCTTCTCCTGTGGGGGTTTTAAGCAATCTCTTCAAGCTCACCTGCGGCCAACCTCTGGAGTTTCTTTATGCTATCCGCGGAACCTCGCGCAATAACTCGATCTCCTTTATTCAATTCAAAGGATTCGGGTGGGTTAATTGTCCAACTCCTCTTTCGCTGGATTGCAATGATATCTGCCCCGATTTCTTCTTCAAGATTGATATCCGATAGTGTCTTTTCTACCAGCATTGATTTTTTTAAGATAGTAGCTCGACCCACTATCTCGTCAGCCTGGCTCACTGCTAACCACAATATTCCTGGGATACCGATATCGTGCAGGACAAGTCCTGCGATATCTGCTGCAGCGTCACTGATCTTATTGGCTGCCGAGGCTGTTTTCATGATGCTCACTATCTGTTCGGCATCCTTTTTGTCTCGAACCGCTAACGATGCATTCATGAGCAGTAGATAACTAAGGTAATCAACGCGTTCTTCCATATCCATGACTTCTTCAGCTAAATCTTTGTCATTGAACATGACGGCGGAATAAGCGAGATCAATCATTAATTCGCTGAGGTCTTTCATTTCCACCAATAGGTCGCGGACTGGAATGGGTTGATACTCAACTTCGCGCAGTTCCTCTTGCATAACGGTGTCACGGGCTCCCAGAAAAGATGGAGGTCCATTACTTCCAATACGCTTTCTTTGAAGAACACGCTTTTCAGTGTTTCGAGTTATCTAACGATGCAAAGAATCTTAATAGACACCTGAATACAAGACTATCATCAATCGAAGAGCGTGTTCGCAGTGGTAATTGGACGCATCAAGGAGCAATTCAAACGAGTTTTTGCACCAGTTGCACGAGTCGTCGCCAAGTCTAGGATTCCTCCCAATGTCTTGACGCTTCTAGGACCGGTGGTTGCGACAATGGCCGCTTGGATGTATTTTCAGCAGCAATTAGCACTAGCGCTTCTTCTCCTCTTACTATCTGGCTTCGTCGATGCCCTTGATGGCGCGGTCGCTAGAGCCACAGGAAAAACCTCCCCCTTTGGTGGCGTGCTAGACAGTATCTGTGATCGATATAGTGATGCAATAGTTCTATTCGGAATTATACTGGGCGGTTGGATTTCCACCTTCTGGGGTATCCTTGCAATCGTTGGAAGCTTACTCGTAAGCTATGCTCGAGCACGAGCCGAAGCCGCTGGAGTGACGCAGTTGGGCATCGGAATTGCTGAACGCCCCGAACGTCTAATTATCATAATGGCTGTGACTTTACTGCAGTATCTTACAGTGTTAGGCATCCTGTTTGCACCACCACTCTTCTATGGCATTGATAATTGGATTGCATATGGCATTATACTCGTGGCAATTCTTGCACACCTTACTGTAATCCAACGCACTATTGCGGCATATCGTGCGTTATCCAAGATGGATTCAGAGTCTTCACAAGTAGCACAAGATAATCCCTAGCCTGATTCAAAGTGCTTAGACCTAAACCGGTTATCCGATAATATTTCCGTGTCGGTCGACGCCCCTCTTTACGCTCTTCACTTAATTCAACCAGTCCATCACGTTGAAGTTTATACAACAAAACATAGGCTGTCACAGACGCAATTTTCACTCCATAACGTTCCTTAATCGCTCCTTGCAATTCATAAGCGAAGTAGTCACGCTCTTCTAAGAGCGTTAGAACATACAGCCAAAGATTCTCTTTTGTGGTTCGAGTTATTAACCGTCTCATTGCTTTCGTATCATGATTCGCGTATTTCTCAAGGGCTTGAAGAAATTCAATGTTGTCCGTCATAATCACCAGCATCCCATAAGTTCATTTAGATTCATAGCGTCGCATTAACTCACGTAGAACTAAACTAATCACATGACTTCCCAAAAGGCTTCGTGTTCCGATACAAACCTCTTGCACAGGATAGGAATAAACATGTGTTTCGTGTTCCTTTGAAAGCCCCTGATCATCTCCCAAAATGAGAACAATTGGTTGAGTTAAATCCAACTTCACTTCTTGAAGTGGTTCCCCTGATTCAACTAAATACAGAATTTGGCTTTTCTCAGAAATGACAGCCTGCAACGTTTCCCTGAAACCCTGCGGGTGGATCGAAAATTGTGGCCATTGCGGATTTTGCCCAGGACCTTTTGTTCGGTAATGATGCAGGACGCTTTTCAGAATTATCGCGCATTCAAGTTCACTTTCGGGAAACTGAGTCACATTCCCAAAATCAATACAAATTCGAAGTGGCGGGCTAGGCGGGCCTCCCAATACTGCGTTAAGCTGAATAGACGGGGCTAGCTTTGGAACGGTTCGAAATGCAGAAACAAAAATTCGGCATACAACATCAAGCCGGCCACTAGTTCCAGGAACATCGCGAATGAGAAACTCATCAGAGGTCTGTGCTCGAAGAGCGTCAACTACGATAGTCAGATTCAGAACATGCCCCTCCATCCGCTAGTATTCCCTGGAGCGCTAATCCAACTTAGTTGGATACCACTTCTCATCCTTTACGGTCCTTTCGACTTCGAATGGTTACCACACCTCGGTGAACAGCACAACTAACGCAATACCACTTGGTCACACGACGAGCAGGAATGAAGGTGCCCGAACGGCGAAGCTCCCGCGCCATCTGCGGGTCCACAAAAGACGCACGTGAAGTTCGTTTCTTCGCTTTATCACGTGGTACTACTTTGCCACACTGTGTACACTGAACTGTGGCTCCACGACCAGTCGCACCCTTTGTGCGACCGCCACTTTTCCGTTTCGATGGCAATATACAATCATCTCGAAGATACACAGTAGTTGCTGTTAGCAGTAAACTCAGCTAAGAGCACGACTACCTGAGAGGAGCATACCGCCTTGCTTCAAAAACTTTGTGCTATCACACGCCCCCTCAATCAATTGTACGACCAGACTCCGAAAGGGGGTGGCCGAAGCATTCGAGTTTAAACGCTTTGTACCAGCCAAAGGGTGTCTGATGAACTGTGAAGCCTTGTTCTTGAAGGGCTTGGCTAAGAGTTTGGAGCATCCGCACTGCAAATTTTGGTTTTGCGAGTTTTCGAGGAAATATGTGCGCATGAGGATACAAAACGATGTTTTTTACTTTTACTCGGTCTGCTACAAGCTGGATTTCTTCCATGGCTTTCTTAGCGATTTCTGATAATCGTCCCTCATCAGAGGCTTCAATGGCACAAAATATCGTTAAGCAGTTTTCAAAATCTCTCCGTTCTCCTGCTGTTGCTTCGTCTCTTACACTGATTTTCACGGCTTCAGTAGGTTTGTATGATAGGTTTCCATGAAAGATTAACAATCGCATCTTCATTTACTCCTTTAATTCTTGGTGGACTTGTTCCACTAGTTTCAATCCTTGGGTAGCTAATGCTTGTGCTCGGGTCTTTGTTTTGGCTTCAGCAAAGACACGAAATAGTGGTTCGGTTCCTGAGGGGCGGAGAAGGATCCATCCATCCGAATAGCGGAGCTTCACTCCATCCCTGACATTTACATGGGTATCAGTGGGAACAGCATTTCGAATCTGGGAGAGTAGAAGTTCCTTCTGCTGATTTGAACAGGGTATCCCCTCCTTCACCTGGAAGTAGGCTGGAAACTGTCGATCCATTTCTTCCAACGATTTATTCTCCGAAGCAAGAAGTTCAAGAACCTTGAGGGGGGTGAGCATTCCTTCTCGGGTCCATGACCAGCCACGATACACCACTCCCCCGTTTTCCTCGCCACCAATTACAGCATTATTTTTCTTCATTTCAGATACAATGTACGGCTCGCCTACTCTGGTTTCAATTACCTCAGCATCCACTTCATGAGCAATATCGTAAATTACGTCGCTGGTCGCAATCTGTGTAACTATTCGTTTGGGTTTCTCTTGAAGATCTCGAAGAGTCTGATAAGCAGCCAGCGCGAACCCTCGGTCGCCAGGCAAATATCGACCCTGGTCCGTGACGAAAATGATACGGTCCGCGTCTCCATCCCATGCCATCCCCAAGTCTAGGTTGTTTTCTTTCACATACGTAATTAGCTTGGTGAGGTTACTTTCCTTTGGTTCGGGTAATCGGTTACGAAATAATCCATCTGGTTCACAAAACAGCAGCGTATTTTCTGCTCCCACCGCGTTCAAAAGGACAGGTGCCACCGTAGCTGCAGCCCCACCTCCACAATCGGCACTTATTCGGAATTCCTGTTGAGAAATTAACCTGGAATCAATCTGCTCCAAGAGATTCTCAATATATTGAAGCCGAAAATCATCAGCGGGTTCAAGTCGTCCACAGTCTTGCCAAGTTGTAGTAGTATTCTCCCTTGCTAGATATTGGTTTTCGATTTCAAGTTCCATGTCGGGTGTAAACGAGGCGCCATCGGCACTCCATAATTTAATGCCATTATATTCTGGGGGATTATGACTTGCAGTTATCATTACGCCGCCATTCAATCCTAGCTGAGGAATCGCATAAGATAGCATGGGTGTAGGTACTAACCCAAATAAGTAAACGTTACAGCCACCTGTCATCAGACCTGCACTAAATGCAAATCCTAGCATTTCGCTAGACTGTCGAGTATCCCATCCCACGCCTATTTTGTTTTGGCTTCCTAGATATCCTGCGAGGGTGAGTCCAATGTCATGTGCTATGACCGAATTCAGGTCCAGATTGACTTTTCCACGAAATCCTTGAGTACCAAACAATTGGGTCAACAGCCGATCCTCTCGTTCAACTCAAACCTACCCGTTAAAGTATTAATATGTAGGCTAAGCCGTGACCGCGTTGGTGGCCTAAAACATGTTGGTAGGAACGTTCTGCCGCGACACTAAGGACCGTGTTTCTTCAATGTGGGTTCCAATTTCTCGGCGAATCGTTTCGATACGATCGGATTCAAGGTACGGTTCCATTGTCCAAAGGAGAAGATTCGTATAAAGTTCCTTTGGGTCCAAGAGTTCCTCGATATTTCGGATAGTCTTCATACGAAAGAGGTATTCATCCTCATACATGCACACGATGACTCGGAGCTTTCCACTAAGGGCATCAACGTTTTCAACCAGTTGACGGACTCGCTGCTCATCGTTCCCTTCTGCACCCAAGAGACTGGCCCCCCGTCGTTGGAGTTCAGAAACCCGTTTTTCCATTAACCGCATTTTTCGAATCGCGCTTTCAAAATCGGATGCTAAGGCTAAAACCTTGGGAAGGACTTTGTCGAGTAATCCCATGTTCTTAGTTATTGCGTGGTCTACTATTCCATCAAAAGAAGTCAGTTTACCAAGGTCCTCGATGTTACGAAGATAATTAATTTTGGATAAGGAGCCGAGGATGACTCGGATGGGGCGGAGTGAACTGCGATGAGCTGATTCCCATCGGTTCATAGCGTCGTCTAAGCCTCCGGTTACCTCACGCATGGAACGTCCAAACTCACGAATGATTGCCGCAAGATGGTCTTCATCCATTGATGGAGAATTCCCGAGGGAATCCGCAGACTTAATGACCCGCATCCTAACCTCTTAGAGGTAGTCTGCGAATTTAACTTCTTTGCTTTGTGCATTGCAGAAAAAACCAGCCTATAAAAAGGGGTTTAAAAACGTTGACCAATGATTTATGGGCAACCAGTTCCCAGAGGCGTCAATATGGCGTGGACTCCTCACTTCGGTACAAGCGGTATTCGTGGCAGCGTGCCAGAAGAACTCAGTGCTGACATTGCCTGGCAAATCGGATATAGTGTTGCTACCGTGTTCAACCAGGAACCCATCTTAATCTGCCATGATAACCGAACCAGTAGTCCTCTACTCACAAATGCTGCGTCCAGTGGGTTGATGGCAGGTGGTTCTGATGCGCATTATGGTGGCGAAGTGATTACTCCTGCTGTAAGCCTGTATACTCGTCATCATGATCTAGCTGGGGCGATACTCATTACAGGCAGTCATATTCCTGCAAATATGTCCGGAATTGAAGTGCTTGGTTCCGATGGAGCACCAGTGCCTCCAGAGATAGAGCGAAAAATTGAGCAGGTCAATATGGCCGATGCTGTTCCTGTTTCTTGGCAGTCTCACGGACAGATTCGAAATGTTCTGGATGTAGGTTCCTTCTGGGTTCGAAAGGTTTTGGACCAAGTAGACAGGAACGTTATCCAGGAACAACAGTATCGGGTTGTAGTTGACGCTGCTAATGGCACTGCGGTTCCATGGTTACTCGATGTGCTGAAACAACTTGATTGCGAAGTTATTGGTCTAAACGTCGAACCCAATTCGAAGTTTCCTGGGCGGTCCCCTAATCTGCGTGTTAAATTGCTGGCTGAAGCCGCTCAACTAGTTAAAGACCAGAAGGCAGATTTGGGTGTTGCAACCGATGGTGACGCTGATCGCGCATTTTTCATTGATGATACAGGTCGCGCATTAATGGGCGATGTCTCCGGAACGCTTTTGGCTCAAATTGAATTGATTCGTGAGGGGGGAGGCACAATTGTAACGCCAATCAACTCAAGTAACCTTGTCGAAGATGTCGTTGGGCAATTTAAGGCCCGAGTTGTGTACAGCCGAGTTGGACCACCTGCAATGGTGGCTGCGGCCAAGAAACACAACGCTCTCTTTACCTTTGAAGAATCGGGGAAAATCATCTACCCTCGATTCAACTACCTTTCAGATAGTGGACTTGGAACTGTGCACCTCTTGGAATATCTGGCAAAAACCCAGAAACCGTTGAGTGTCATCATTGACGAATTCCCAAAGTACACACAACTGAAGCGAGCAATTAACTGTCCGAACGAACTCAAAGAAAAAGTCACCACGCATGCTTTGAGTATGGTAAAACAGTACTTTCCTGAAGCACAGGTAATTACCAAGGATGGGGTCAAAGTTATCTTCGATGATGGTTGGCTGCTTCTCCGACCTTCAGGAACTGAACCCGTTTTTCGCTGTTTTTCTGAAGCACTAGATGATCGCCGTGCCCAAGAACTTTTGGACTTGGGGCTTGCTTGGGTTAATGATGTCCTCAAATCAAAATAAAGTTGAAAAAGGTGAACATTGTCATGGCTTCGTCAGAATCGCTGTTTGGAAGCTCTGGAATCCGAGGAAAAGTCAATGACCTAATCACAGGACCACTAGCGATACGTATTGGATTAGCCGCCGCTCACTTCCTACGAAGCCAATTTACATCACCCCGAATTATGGTCGGTCACGATCATCGCGTTACAGGTCCAATGCTCACTGCTGCGCTCATGGCAGGTCTTCTTCAAGGCGGGGTTCCAGTTACCCAAACGGAAATGGCCCCAACACCCTCAATTGCTTTGACTGCTGGCAAGAAGCAAATGCAGGCCTCAATTATTGTTACCGCTAGCCACAACCCTCCCGAATACAATGGATTCAAATTCCACAATCCTGATGGCGCTGGATTTTCAATTAGACAACAAGAGCAACTCGAAGTCGCCATCCAAGCTGCTAAGCCAGTCAATTGGGAGCATTTTGCTGATTTTCAACCCTTCTCCGCGATACCGGTTCACCTTGATGCTATTCTTGGTGCTACAGAGATTTCAAAATCCCATACAGTGGTTTTAGATGCCGCGTTGGGCGTAGGCGGACTAGTCACGCCGACCGCTTTACAACAGCTTTCAGCACAAGTCAAACCCCTTAACATGCCTCCTGATGGAAAGGAGTATGCCCAACATTGTGGGCCATCTAAAAGTCATAGTGCTGCCGCCGCAGAATGGCAACATTTCGTTTGCCTAGATGATCTTAGTGAAATCGTAACATCAACAAAGGCCGAAGTTGGATTAGCTCACGACGGAGATGCCGACCGCGTGTTAGCCGTCGATGATAAAGGCCGGATCCTCGCAGGTGACACACTGCTTGCCCTTGTCGCAGACTATTATCTTGCCACTCGGAAAGGCAAGGTCATCGCTACCACTGTTTCGAGTTCCAGTGTCATCGATTACATAGCCAATCAACATGGCGCCCAAGTTAAACGTTGCCGTGTCGGAGATGTCTTCGTCTCCAATTTGGTAAAGGAGCATCAAGCGATACTTGGAGCCGAACCGTCTGGTCCGTTCATTTTCCCTGAAGTTCACCTTTGCCCTGATGGCCCTCTCGCTGCTTGCAAGATTCTCGAACTCATCGACTGGGCTAAACGTCCATTAAGCAAGCTAGTCGACGAATTACCCCTCACTCATTTACTTCGCGCATCCATTACCTGTGAAAATGATAAAAAGGACCAAGTTTTGACCGCTATCGGATCAACACTCGAAAAGTGGAATGATGTTATCGATGTGAATCATATGGATGGAGTGCGTGTCAATTTTTCTGATTCGAGCTGGGTGCTCATACGCCCTTCTGGAACTGAACCTGTGATACGCCTTACGGTAGAAGCCTTCACACCTCAACGAGCAAAGGCTCTTCTCAAAGATGCAAAGACGGCATTAAACCGACATATTAACTAGAGGCACGCCGTGCTTCTTCTGTTACGGTTTGTTTCAACTTAAGATGGATATTATCAGCTACATCCTTTTGCACAACGATGGCTGGATCAATCCATGAATTATAACCAATGGTTCGACCAGGTAAGACAACTGCCCCACAGCCAATCTTTGCTTCATCACCAACGATAGCACCAAATTTGTTTGTATGCGTTGATACGAGTTGATTACGAAGCATAACGTGCACCTCCGCTCCATCAAAGCGATAATTCGATAACACGACACTTGCACCAATCTCGACGTTGAATCCAAGAATACTATCGCCAACAAACGCCAGATGACCCACGCTGCTTTTTGGCATCATCACTGTATTTCGGAGTTCACAGGAAAATCCTGTCCGTGTGCCATTCTCAAGCACAGCATGTTCTCGAATCAGACAATTATTGCCGACAATGGCATCCGGTCCCACATATACTGGTCCTACCAGTGAAGCCCCGGGAAAGATACGTGCTCTAGGCCCAATCCAAACATCACCGATGAGATGCGCAGAATCACTCACCTTTGCAGTGTCATCCACAAGCCTTCTCTTTTGGTTCTGGAGTCGATCAAATAGAATAGGTGTTGCCTCGAGAATATTCCAGGTACGCCCTACGTCCACCCACGGATCTGGTGAAGGGCTACTATACACATTGTGCCCCTCGTTGATGAGTTCCTGAATTCCTACCTCCAAGTCCTTAGTGTTTCGAATTGTATCAAAAATCGCGCTAGTAAAGATGTAGACTCCTGCAACCGCGAGATTACTTGGCTCGGTTCCTTTCTTTGGCTTCTCAACAATCGTTGTAATTTTCGATCCATCTAACTTGACAACACCAAATTGCCAAGGATTCGGCACTTCAACTAATGATAAGGCCATGTCACTAGTTTTTGCGGCTTTTAGAGTCTCTTTGAAGCGAGTGGTAGTTGTAATGATGTCACAATCAGTCATCAAGAACCTGTCCTCGCTGTTCAGCAGACCTTCTGCAGCCAGAACAGCATCAAACTCCCCTTTTGGTTCCTCCTGTTCTGCGTAGCTGATATTGACGCCGATCTGTTCACCATTACCAAAGTACGCTTCAATTTGCTCACGATAATGTCCAACCACTAACACAATATCCTTCACTCCAGCATCCAATACAGAATCGATGACATGATGAAGCATCGGTTTACCAAGGAGCGGGAGCATAGCTTTAGGTCGATATTGCGTCAATGGATGTAATCGCGTTCCATACCCCGCTGCAAGAATAAGTGCCTTCATGTTTACGCCCACTTCCATACAGTTCCTGTTTTTTCATCCTCAAGAATGATGCCAAAGGTCTTTAGTTGATCACGAATCTTATCGGCAGTCATGAAGTCTTTTTGTTTCCGGGCATCATTTCGGAGCTGTATTAAGATGTTAACGAGACCATTAACAGCTTCTGAACCCATGGCTTCTGGTTGGCTACGGGTTCGATAAAGGCCAAAGACTTCACCAACCGCATCCAAGGTTTCGAAGATTTTGAGTAAGGTTCCGGCAGTCACCGAGTCCTTTCCAGAAAGGATGGAATTCATTTTAGTCAGGAATTTATTCAATCCAGCAAGAGCAATTGGTGTATTGAAATCATCATCCATCGCTTCTTCAAACTCACTCTGAAGTAAAGATAATGCCTTCCACAGACTTGCATCCGCTGCAGATGGTTTCACTGGCTTCTTTGCCTCCGCGAGACGAGCTTCGTTGAGTTGCCGTTGAAGAATATCAAGTGAATTATGAATCCGAACTAGCCGCGCCTTCGCTTCTTCCAGGTGAGCATCACTGAAATCAATTGGGCTCCGGTAATGGGATGAAATGAGGAATAACCGCACAATTTCAGGATCATACCTTGCCGTGATTTCTTTAATTGTGAAGAAGTTCCCCAACGATTTTGACATCTTCTCTTTATTAACCGTCAGAAAGCCGTTATGCATCCAAAACCGGACAAACGGTTTGCCGGTCAACGCCTCTGACTGGGCAATCTCGTTTTCATGATGTGGGAACACAAGGTCGAGTCCACCGCCATGGATATCAATCGGATCCCCCAAATACTTGGTCGACATCACTGAACACTCAATATGCCAGCCCGGTCGCCCCTTACCCCACGGGGAATCCCAGCTTGGCTCACCGGGCTTCATCGCCTTCCATAAAGCAAAATCCCTTGGGTGTTCCTTCTCTTCAGCAACACCTGCATCTTGGTCCTCCTCGTCTTTCTCACTTTGCTCCTGACGAGAAAGCATTCCATATTTCTTGAACTTAGATACTCGGAAATAAACACTTTCATTGGCTTCGTATGCAAACTCCTTCTCAACCAGTTTTGCTATATGCTCAATCATCTCTTCGATATGTTCCGTAGCTTTGGGATACGCTGTAGCCCGTTTAACGTATAACTTATCGAAATCCTCAAAATATTCCTGAATATACCGTGTAGCCAGTTTATCAGTAGTGGTCTTTTGCTCCTGTGCCCGTTGAATCATCTTATCATCAATATCTGTGAAATTTTGGACAAACCGCATATCATAACCCTTGTACTCAAAATACCGGCGTATCACATCAAACGCTACAATGGAACGAGCATGACCTAAGTGACTTGAGTCATACACAGTAGGTCCACAGACATACATGCGTACCTCGCCTTTGTGTAAGGGTTTGAAGGGCTCCTTTTTGCGTGAGAGGGTGTTGTATATCTCGAGCATGACGTCTCCCGCTTGAACAGCTGTCTCTCCCGTATAAAAGTACTTTTTTACGATTTCTGATTCTGACTCTTAGCCGTGTTCAGTACTGTTTTTGCCAACTTTTTCTTCCGGGTCAGCGATGTCATGAGGGTCTGCTCAATGACCACACCCACACCTAACTCCTCAATACGAGAGGTAAGATCTTGATCCTCCTTATCGATCACTAATACATCGAGAAACTCTTGATATACCTCTGCAACTCCAACCGCAGAGATTTCGATGCCCTTTCCTTGCATCAGTTTATCCGCTGGACCTTTCACCGGTTTGCCACCAATAATTGGTGAGATGCCCACACATGTCGCGTCTGACTTCTGAATTGCTTCTTTCACGCCAGGTACAGCTAAGATGGGACCGATGCTTACAATTGGGTTGCTAGGACAGATAATGATTGTATCTGCTTGATTGATTGCTTCGAGGATACCTGGACTGGGTGAGGCTCCATCAATGCCATCAAAAATGACATCTTCCACGGTATCTTGAGCCTTCCTTTTCACAAGATATTCTTCGAAGTGCACCACTCCCACATTGGTGACAATTCGAGTCGGCACCCATTCTTCGGTCATTGGAATAATTCGACATCGAACACCCAATGATTCACTAATCATTTGCGTCGCCTTAGATAATGTCCATCCCTGTTGTAACATCGCTGTGCGTGCAAGATGTGTTCCCAAATCCTGATCTCCAAGGGCAAACCAAGTATCAAACCCTAACTGCCGCAGCACATCCAAAGCATGAAAAGTATCCCC
>JABXGX010000225.1 GCA_016550405.1 archaeon
AAGGAGATAAGATCATCCAGACGAAAATTCCCTACCAAATCAAAGCCATGCTCGACACCCAAGACTCCCGAATGAAACGCTATTACGTCTGCTACTGCCCTTGGGTCCGCGGCGCCATCAAAGACGGTACCGAAAAAGAGATTTCCCCGAACTTCTGTCATTGCAGCGCCGGATTCACCAAAAAATACTGGGACTACGTCTTCGGGCAACCTGTTTCAGTACAACCCGTCGAAACCGCCTTAACCGGAGCAT
Organism: archaeon; assembly: GCA_016550405.1. Next base: position 253 of record JABXGX010000225.1, read on the forward strand.
TCCACTGCAAGTTTGCAATACAAATCCCCAAGGAATACCAAAAGTAACCAGAAGAGGTTTCTTTTTCTATCGGCAAAGCCCAACGGTAACTACAATTGGGTCCAAGTCTGTGAGAGAAGCATGGTTCACGATTACTTTCGTCTAGGTAGAATCGGTATGCTAGTGGTTGCTATCATTGCCCCAATCTACACCACTCTATACTTTATGGCATGGATGGGACTACTCACATTAGGACCAATGGTTCCTCTTGTCTTAGTTCTATTTGCACTCTCGATTGGACTCTACATAGGATTCGTCGTGTCTGGAATGGGGTTCCTCGGTTTCAGCAAAACTATGAATCTGAAATGGGGGCAGGTTGGGCTTCTCTTCCCGATCCTCTTTGGCTGGGCATTTCTAAGCGCAGAGATATATCAAGTTGTCCTGCTTTATCTGAATGCACTTTATCAAACTCTCCGCCTCTACCTTGCCTGGTTACTTCCAAGCTGGCTACTCTCACCAATCTTTGCAGAGATCTTCATTTGGGTTCTAAAGTTCGGCTTTTTCGTCTGTTTCTCCTTCATATGGAGTTGGCTCCTCTTCCAAGCCGAATCAGTGACTAAGCAACCACGCCGCACCTTTCTCACGGCCTGGCTGTTCCTTGCAACAGGACTAACATTTGTGCCTCTTCTCCTCACAGGAAGTATTCTATCATTTTACATTGCTATCCCCATCTTCGCTGCAGGAGGTCTTCTCCTTTGCCTTAGTAGTATTCTAAATGGGCTCATCTTTCGAAATTTTGAGGACCAGAAATCCGATTTTTAGGGATTCCCGAGACAACCACTTGCTTTTTTAAAGAAAGAACCTTAGCGTTGCCATAGATAGGATGTGCATAGATATAAATCGAAAACGTCTCGGCATCGCCCTCCTCACCGGTGCCCTTCTCGGTATTCTCTGTATCATCGGTGTCGGCGCCCGAATTCCTGGCGGTTATCTTGCCAACATCATCTTTCTTATCGGAATGTGGTACAACCGCCTTATCATGGGCCTAGTCATCGGGTTTGTCGATGAAATTGTCATCATCAAAGGCGAAAATAGCCGAATGTGGGTCAACTCCATTATTCGTGGACTCCTTTTCGGACTCATCGTTTCAGCTGCCATCTTCTTGTCGACCGAATTCCGGGATATTCCCTCCTTCTTTGCGGGTATCGCCTATGGTATCATAATTGATCTGGTAGCCACCGCTTTGACATGAAAATGATCAACTGTGCTAGGTTGAGCATATAGAAAATGCATGAAGCGGGTGTGACCCTGTCAGTTCTGATTTCAAGAAATCAGCGTTGTGCCAATCCAAAGACGTTACCATCAGGATCGATGAGGGCGGCTAAGATGTCTCCCCAAGGCTTCTTTGTGGGAGGATACTTGACTTTTGCACCCAGTGATTTGAATCGCTGAAACGTAGCCTCGATATCGTCGACACGAAACCATAAGGAAATAGCGCCAGGAAATTTGATTTTGGTCTCCTCGACTAAATCGAAGCCAAGGTAGGTGCCTCCAAGGGGAAAGCCGAGATGATCATCGTTATGTGCTTGCGGTTCTGTCAGTTGGAGACCTTCTTGGTAAAATTGGGCAAGTTGGTGCATGTGAGGTGTAGCAATAATCACGGTCCCCAATGTAGCATTAGAAGGAAAGTTTTTTGACATACAAATTCTCCACCGAAAATTGCTGTACTGCTAAGTTGGAGCATAAAAACAGCGTTTGGGAGAGTCTACCTTCCCTTCCTTTTTCAACGATTTTATGGCTTTCGAAACCACATCCTTATCTAACCCGGTAAGCTCCGCGATTTCACCGGGGCGAAGCGGTTTTCCAGCTTCTTTCATGGCTTGTAAGATAGTTTCGTCATCACTCACGATTTTTCACCTACTCAATGAGTATTATTCCACAATTTATATTCTGTAAAGATAAAAGATGCGTGAATTATCGAATTCCATCCGGGTTGACCATGCCGAAAGTGAAAGAAAGCGCTGTAGCAAAGTATTTGCTCCACAAACAACACCTCCTCCCCCCCTCGCTAGCTCAGACCGTGCTCGAGGTAGTCAATGATATCATTGCCCTACACGCCACGAGTGCTACCACCCCCTACCTCTCCCTTTTTGCCCGGATGAAGCAATTTCAGCGGAAGCAACTTGATCGCGAATTGTACGTGAATCGTAGCCTCATCCGACTCGCCGCCATGCGGAGTACCCTGTTCATTCTCTCTACCACACTAGCCCCTATGGTTTTTCAAGGAACTAGCATGGGCAAACACAAAAGTGAGTCTATACTAAAGACTTGGGGCATCCCCCACTCCGAATATCAACGTCTCGTCGATTCAATCTATGAAGCTCTTAAAGATGGCCCCCAACCCCTCAATGTTATCAAACAATCCGTATCTCCTGGGCTCATTCGTACCATCGAACTACCTGCTGGTAAACAAGTGGCCCGAATGACTAATGTCAATGTGGTCATGACTATTCTAGTCCAGCAAGGCAAGGTGTTCAGCGAGAAAGTCTCTGATCCCATTCTCACACGCCACGCCAACCGGTACGCGTTAATGCGAACGGTCTATCCCCAGCTCAACTTGGACGCTATCAGCTCCGAAGACGCGCAAATGCAGCTTATCAAGCATTACATCAACGTGTTTGGGCCCATCACGGAAGCTGATACGGCTTGGTGGA
>JABXGX010000226.1 GCA_016550405.1 archaeon
AACCGATACATTAACCGATACATTAACCGATACTGTAGTTAAGGGATATACCCGATATCTAACTATTGTCCGAAAGCGATTCGCACCCTATTGGCACCTCTCCTATTGCTGGAAACTGAGGAGACAGAGAATTTTATAAGCTCGCCTTCTCTAAGGGTTGTCCACGGGAACCGTGGCGAACCTGTCCTGGCAACCGAAGTGGTAAGCGAATGCAGCACCTGATTAACACCTCTTTGACTCATGAAACATGAGGAATCGTGCTATTCTGACACTTTTGCACCTTATTGTGACACTTTTAGGCAGAATACAATGGTTATTGACTTATCTGGAAAACCTGAATCGTCTCACTCCGATAATTCAGCATCTTCATCCGCATTCCACGTATGTCCGTTAACAATATGCATCGTAGATGACCCGATGGCTGTCCGAATCTTCTTTAATATATTCAAGACTATAGTATATGAGAAACCAGAAATCCCCCGAGAGGAAGCCATGATGAACCCGAAAAGTGATGTGCTCAAAATTAGTGACTTTTGGCAAGAACCGGTGCAGTTCAAAATCTCGGTAGTGAAGGAGGGAGAATGCCGAGCTAACCACAAAACCGATGATAGTTTTAAATTTATGTGGAACACCCCGGAAGGCCTGTGCTCAGAAAGTTTTGTGGGCATGTACCCGATACTGCATTCATTACGAGTCTTAGGCGACATGCGTGAACTGGGCGGACCTGAACGCAGCCCTGCCCGGAACATCCGAATCTATACATGCCCTTCACGTGTTATCCAGTTCCGCATTGAGGCTCAATATCTCTGCAATCTCTGTGGAACTCCATTACTTATTGAGACAGACCAAAGCATCGGACACAAACTTGAGAACATTGAAGCGAACATCCGTCTTCGCGTCTGCTCAAAGTGTTATGAAGAATATAAAAATCGGACCTTAAGCTGGTAACACTTCGACCTGTCAGCGGCTATTCAATGCCCAATGTGTGCCGTGTTTGAGCATTGTCTTCATAAACCCGCCATTCAGCAACCTTCCCACCAAGAATTTTCGCCGTCCAAATCGCTGGTCCATCGAGAGGGGTATAGGAACATTTGGAGAACCCCACCATAATTACCAAATCATCATGTGCATCAACCCGTGTGAAGTTATTCCGGTAATCAGGATAATTCCGGAAGAAGTCAAACCACCCAACAATCATTCGTTCACGCCCTTCATGGACTTCACCAGAAATGTCAATAAACACATGGTCCTCGGTCATCAACTCGCCAAGTCCAGTGAGATCACGGGCGTTAATCCGTTCATTGAATCGCAATGCAACCGAGATCAATTCGGATTGAGTCATCTTCTGAATACACTCCTTTTTTTCCTTTAATGTATTTCATTGAAGGGAAAAACCAAATGAAGAGAGCAAAACTACGACTGATTGAATTCATCACTTGCGGAATCTCATTTAGATGATTCAACACCTTGATACGTAACGCCATGTGTCCTTTCACCGCGTGAACCGCGTAGGCGAAGGCGTTCCCCATGAAATGGTTAAAACTGGGTCTATTAGCACGTCCCAATACAAATGCAATTTGGGTTATTTTTTATGTATTTTTCTTTTTAAGATAAGGCCTAGTGTCAGTGCACTAATTGCACCTATCAGGATGGCTTCAAATGGAAAGCCGGGAATGAAACCATCTACTTCTACCCACTTATAACGTTCATAGGTACCGAGAAGATGTGTGGATGTTAGGGAAGGATTGTACCAGACAAAAATCCATGTCTGGTTTACGCCGTTGGCAATGAACATGTCGAACGCGCCACTTGTATTTTCAACCGAAGCATGTGTGGTTGATGGTAAACCTAGGGACCAATTATTGAAATTAGCTTCAGTGAAAATATAGTAGTTAATTGCTATTAATCCGGATGTCCAGTTTAATTCAAATTTTTCTCGGGAATTTTGTGTTGTTACGACCTTATGATAGTATTGAAGACTGATAAGAGGAGCATTAAGAGTTGAATTCAACACCATTGGATACCAGTACCCATCTGCGGCGACCGAAGGGATTAGTATAAATAACATTCCAATTCCTGTTAGTAACAGAACGGATTTTCGAACCATAATTCCAACCTCCAAGAATTTATTTTTTTAATGCTAATCGTTAAGATTTCATTTCCGAACTTTTCTGAATCATTCACCTCCCTCTGTCGGCCTCTTCCTGATTTTTCGAATGACTAGCGCGGAAATCACAAGTGGGATAACGATGATGGGGCTTATTATTCCAATGAAGAGAACACTCATACCAATTGAAATATTGTATTCTGCCATCGACTCCGCGAGAAATCCAGATCCTTCGAAAATCACGCGTACTCGATATGTACCTGGCACTAAATACGCCATGTAAAAAATCTGGGCCCACCCATCCGAACCAGTGATTCCTACGCCGATAATTTGCCAAGTAATTCCGTTGTGAATTGTAAAGGTTAATTCTTGCCCAGCGATTGGACCATATCCTGGATTTATCCAGCCATAATGCGATTCGTAGGTCCACGCTTGTAATTGGGCCATCAGTGAACCTCTTTGACCAAAGCCTGCACTTGTCCCAGGACCTGGGACAGGTGTTGTGATTGTGGAGCGCGCAAATTCGAGCGTATTATACATTTCGCAAGGATGAGTACAGTCGTCGCCTTGGTATCTGATTAGAAGAGGATAGGATCCCGATGGGTATCCTTCAGGGTTTGAAGTAGTTAGAAACAGATATTCATACAAATTAGGACTAGAATCATTGCATAGGATGGAGGCGGAACGCCAATACTCAAATTCAGTGGTCCAATTCACATAGAAATCGAGAACAAACTCACGTTCCATATACCTATATTCTGTCAAACATGGGATTTCTCCCTGGAGAATTGCAATGGCCGTGATTGATCCGTTTCGATGTACTACCGTGCATCCATGATAAGAGCGATTATTGAACGTGGGACGTTCTAACCATGTGTTCAACTTCAAGCTTTCAAAACATACTGGAACGCTGGTAGCTGTGATATGATGTGAATCCATCACGGTCGCAAGGAAATAATTTGTTCCAGGAAGATTCATTTCAGATGAGAAATGCCGACTGAATGTCTTTGAAAAAGTCGGGTGCGCCACTGACCCCGTGTGTATTGCGGGTACGCGTCCTTGCAGTGAGGGGTTATCCGTCACGGCTAACAATGAGCCGTATTCTCCACCATGAAGCCCGATGCGTTGCCCATTTATTTCCAGTTCCATGGAATAGAACCCTCTTCGGAGCATAGTATTGTTGCCAACAGGTCCGATCCAGATGTTTGGCCAGTCAAATTCCTGGATTTGGTTATTGTCCCAGGTTGTTACAAGGCTCGATTTCTCGAATAGGACATAGGAGCGTCCTGCAAGACTCAGAAACCGGACTGTTACGGTTACATTTTCTTTTACTACACCCGTATTATTTACGGTAAATCGGATGTCGATTGACTCGCCAGTTGCAGAGATGAGACAATCGGTTTGATACCAGTCATAGAGTTCCATATCCCCAAAAACGCGGTTATAACGACGGTTGATTGCAGGAGTTTGAAAAACGACTCGGGCAATATAGACTTTGAAATCACCACCAGCTTCAAAGCCCAGTTGACCAGACACCGTCACGGTGCCATCTGGGTTCTTTTCAGATTCCATAGTGGTGATAGGATATTCGTTTACTTCAAATTGTACAGAAGAATAGCCAACTTGGATTAGCGGATCTGTACCTAAACAACTGATAGCAGTAGTATAACTGCCTAAGGGTGCATCGAGAGGAAGGCACAAGATCTGGCCAGTGTTATTGTGTTTCCACATCTCGTTGTTTTGTATCCAGCCATCTCCACTCTCATGGTACGTGAGGGGATTGTACACGTCCAGATAGTAGCTTCCCGGGATGCCAGACACAGTCACCGCATATTGTTCCCCTCTCATGAAATGATAACACTGACTTCTAATAATCTGTGTGTGGTTTTGCATGGCAATTATAATGTCAACTACTGCGTCATTCGGTGAAAGAAATTGATGCCACCCACTTGTAAAGCAACTTAGCATATGCAGGCTGCCCTCCCAGTGACTCCCAATTCCCGCTTCACTTTGATTATACGTCCAAGTGATAGGAAACACTGATTCATATCGTGAATGAATCCAGCCAGGAGTAACCGGTATGCTTGGAGACGGAGAGATCACATTCCATAGCACGGACGGAGCATCAAGAATTGCAGAGAACGTCGAAGTCATATTCTTTGTTTCAGCGACAGTTGCAATCACGGTCCAATTCGCATCGCAGTAATGATGAGGATCAGGTCCGAATTCCCATGAAGTAGCCGCTGTGAAAAACTCAGTAAATCCTTGTGAGTTGAAGT
>JABXGX010000034.1 GCA_016550405.1 archaeon
AAATGGAGGAAGAAGGGTTAGTGGAATCCCGTAAGCAAGCCGGGCAACTTGAGTGGCGATTGGCTAAAGGTGAAGCAAAAAGAATTAGCCAAATCAAGAAAGAACCGAAGGCATTCAAAGAGGAGCAAAAAACATCTGAACAGATTCGTAACGATATGAAAGGAGTTGGTCAGACCCTATATCGGACCCTTTCAAGAGGTCAGTTTCCAGAAATTGAATTGCCAAGTCGTAGTACAGGCAATATCCGATTTGACCAAGAGTTAGGCCAGTATGTACTTGCAGGAAAAACCGTAACTCGATCAACGAAGAATGTTGGTCAAATCCGAAGTTTCAGTCAATTAGTTTGGGTCATGCGGTTCCTCAAGGAATTACTCACGGAAGGGAAATCTAGTACTCTTCGAGATATTTATTACCAGTCTTTTGGTTTTGGCGTGAAATTTGCCCAACAAAGTGAAAGTGATACAACAATCACCGATGTCGAAGCCAAGCTAAGGACACCCCGTGAGTCATTTCGCGTCTTTCCCGAAGAACGCGCAGCAATTTATGGCGATTTGACCGTTGAATATACTTCGCCACCCAAATATTCGGGAAAGCAGGTCAACTTGACTGATCACCCTGATGGGCTCATGATTGGTCCATACCTAACATCTGCAAAATTCCTGAAATGTAAAGCCAAGAAGGTAATTGCCATAGAATGCCTCAGCCCAAATACGCTTGTGCAGATGGCAGATGGAAATATTACGTCAATCAATGAAATTGAACCGAGTAATATTATTGCAGCTAATTTTGATGGATGTCAAGTTGAACCGGCAGAAGCTATTGCAGTGGCTTCACGTTTACGCAGAAAGGGAGAAAAAATCTTTCAAATTGAAACCGGAGGAATGGCAATAGAAGCTTCCGAGTTACACAAATTCTTTGTCTTAACAGAAGATGGCATTTGTAGCAAACCCGTCAAAGAGATTAAAGAAGGAGATTGGATTGCTGAAGCGTATCGAATTCGAGTGAATACTAAAACACAGCCACTTCCATCAATAAAAGCCAAAAAACATTGTAGAATTAAAGAAAAGGGACTAACAGCCCTACAAAACGAACGGAAAAAACAAAGAATTTCACAGATGGCATTAGCTAGACGAGCAAACATATCGCAGATGTCACTTAGCAGAATCGAGCGGGGTTTACAAGATCCTGATATGTTGTCTTTAAGAAGAATCCTCCAGGAGTTGGGCTTGAAATCAGATGAGTTTATACAGCAAAATGTAGTTTCCTATTCTAGATCCAAGCAGGTAAATATACCATCATCACTAACTCCGGACGTTGCGGAATTTTTGGGTTATCTACTCGGAGATGGTAATATTGAATACTCGTCTCATCATTATTGGATACAATTGACTGACCGAAATAAGGACACACTGAAGCACTATCAAAGACTTGTAAAACGCGTTTTTAAATTAGAAGGAGAAATGGTCGAACAAAAAAGGAACAGACTAACAATATATTCTGCACCTTTTGCACATTATTTAAAGAAATATTTCTCAGAATTAATAAGAAAAAGTCCTGAAAGAGACATTAGTCCAAGTATCCTGCAGTCTCCTTTAGACAGCACAAAGACCTTCCTGCGTGGCCTCTTTGATGCAGAGGGTTACATTATCAATCACAGCCTTGAGATCAGTATGTCGTCTTCAAATGTTATACGTAAAATTCAGTTACTTCTTCTTCGCCATAACATAATTTCCCATTACCGAAAATATTCCACTCATAAAAGTAAGAATCTGATACACAGGTTACAGATATGCGATAGAGCAAGCCTTCAAGCATTTCAAGACAAAATTGGTTTTAATCATCCCTTAAAACATCAAAAACTTCTAGACTTATTGAAAGGCTTGAAAGACAAACCTCTTAATCCTAATCGCCCTCAATTTCCGCCCATTGTAAGAAAGTTGATCAGAAAAAGATTCAAAGAGCGGGAATTATCAATTCCTTCGAAATTCTATGGTAATTCACGGGGCATTTCACGAAAACTAGTTGAAGAAGCAATTTCTCACATGGGTAGTGAGCAAAATCTCGAAAAACTTCTTAATGGTGACTTAATGTGGAGCAAGGTACGCAATATCAAAATCCCAAAGGACCAGCCACAAGAAGTCTGGGACCTTTCAGTTCCAGGCCATGCTAATTTCATTGCAAACGGGATTATAACCCATAATTCGGGAGGAATGTTTACTCGATTCGTTGAAGATGGAGTCCATGAAACTCATAACGCTATTCTTATTCACACTGCGGGACAGGCACCGCGCAGTGTTCGCCGAACGATACGAAGGCTCCGATACGAATTGAATTTGCCAACTTTTCTTTTCGTGGATGCCGATCCTTGGGGAGCGCATATTGCAATGGTTATAATCTCAGGAAGCGCTTCGGCAGCGCACTTACGGGGACTTGCTACACCAGATGCAATTTGGATGGGTGTTTGGGCCTCAGATATTCAAAAGTATAACCTTCCGAGTGACCCATTTACTGATACAGATAAAAAACGCACACAAGATCTGCTAAAAGACCCACGGTACCAAACCAAATTCTGGCAAAAGGAACTGAATCTATTCCTCAAGAATCAGAGAAAAGCAGAACAACAGGCTTTCAGCCGGTATGGACTCAGTTTTGTCACTGAAGAGTATTTGCCCAATAAATTTAAGGAAATCACTAAACTCCAACAACAAGGTATTCTCTAAGTTCTAGTTCCTTCAACATAATCAAAGATAGCGAAGGCAGAATTCTTTTGTACCGTAAGACTACCATTCTTACGTCAAACTCCTCAGGCTGTGACGATAATGAGCACCGTTAACTTTCCTTATGGAACCGAACAGATTCGATTAAAGATTCCAGATCGCAATTTCCTAGGTCTGTTAGACGCCAAACCAGTTAAAGGAACTGCTGACCCAAACAAAGTAGTAACTGAGGCGATTCTTAATCCCATCGGCTCTCCTCAATTAACCGAAATTGCCCAACCGGGACAAACCGCAGCCATAGTCGTTGACGACCACACCAGAGGCTTACCCTGTCATATTCTGATTAATCCTCTTATTGAACAACTTCACGAGGCAGGAGTCAAGGAGAAAGATGTCACCATCATTTTTGGAACAGGGACACACAGAGCAACAACACCGGAAGAACAGCAAGCCCTTCTATGCGACGTGTCTTGTCAGCAACATCGCGTAAAAGTTCACAGTTGTGATGCCAAAGATTTAGTTGATGTGGGCACCACCTCGTTTGGAACCAAAGTGGAAATCAACCCAACATTTCATGAAGCGGATCTCCATTTACTCACTGGTGATATTGGCTATCACTACTATGCGGGATTCGGAGGTGGTCGAAAAAGCGTATTACCTGCGATAAGTAGCCGTGCCACTATCAACAAAAATCATGGCATGCTAACACACCCCAAAGCAACCACGGGAAACCTCGAAGATAATCCCATCCACCTTGATATGACTCAAGCTGCCCGTTTAGCTCGAACCGATTTTATTGTTAATTTCGTACGAAACACACAGAAGGAAATCGTCACTGCCTATGCAGGTGACCTAGAACAAGCTTTTCTCGAAGGAACCCGCTTCGCTGATTCAATGGGACGAGTGAAAATCAAGGAGAAAGCAGATATCGTAATCACCAGCTCCGGATACCCGAAGGATATCAACCTCTACCAAGGCACGAAGGCAATGGTTCACGCACTTGGTGCAGTACGAGATGGCGGGGTACTAATTGCTCTTCTTGAATGCCGTGAGGGAATCGGCAACCAAGTCTTCGAAGAATGGGCGCACAAATATCCATCTTTTGATGAATTAAGTCACCAGATCCAAACCAATTTCATCATGGGAGGACACAAGATCTTTTACATGGCCCAAGGTGCAAACCG
>JABXGX010000227.1 GCA_016550405.1 archaeon
CACCAGTCGAGCCGGTGATGGCAAAGCCGCCGGTACTTACCTCCACTACGGAGGTGCCCCGATCATAATTTGCGGTGCCATAGGTCCAATTCCAAGGTGAGGAAAACTCCTGAGCTCTCACAATCTGAGACCTCAATAGAGGCTCCTCAGAGTTTTGTTTAAACATCGGAGAGAGTTGAAATGGTATAAGCATTAACGAAAGGAGTAAACAAATTACTAATCCCGTCGAAACCCGAAACATACGTCCCAAAAATCACACCTCGTAAGGACTCACCACTATTTTCTATTTAAATATTCAAAAACGCAATCTAGAACGCCCTCTTGATCAAACTCAATGATGTGGTCTAAATCATCTCATGTTGGTATGAGTTTGTTTCTTTTCCTTCTTCACCGCATTCTTCCAGGTCCTTGTGATTGTTTCAACTGGAGTTCCAAGCACGTGAATCATATCGTAATCTGCTTGGCCAATCCCGCGCTCTGCTGCATGCTTGAGATAAAGTGTGTCAAAAGGATTGACGCCACTAATTTTTGTGGCAATACAATCTAAGGCTACAGAATCGCGGCTAGCAAGGATGGTATTGAGCGCAAAGGGTTTTTCGGCTTTTGTAGTGGTCATATTGATATCATCACTAACAATGAACGCATCCATGATGTGAAGCGCGGGTTTTATGATGGTATTCACATCGACCAATGCCTGGGCGAGGTTGGCGTGGATGTGTTTCCGTTGACCTCCTGGACGCCACCACTGTTTGTACATGGGATGATAATAGTCGCCATCAGAGGCCCAAAATTCCCGTGAACACTCAACCGCCATTCCTGAGGGCCGAGTTGAAGAGTAGGCTCCCTTTCCAGGGACAGCGCCAAGAAGGTTCTTGACTGCAAGACTAACCCAAGTACGCTGCCCTGAAATCTGTCTGTAGAGCTTAAGTTTAGGCACATTGATTAACACTTCAGATTCCAAGATGAGATTAGGAATTTCCAGCTTTTTTACCCCGACACCATTGGGAACCTTCACTGTTGTGGACGGTGCAGTATTCAGGTCCACTAATTTAACGCCATAGTCCTTTAGAAGTTCAGTATATCCACAACTGAGAAATGCTAGTGGCGTATCGATGCCACCTGACCCTTCTGCGATAACGATTTCTGAAGGGTTCATTCGCTGACACTGCTCAACTATTGCTTGTATCACAGTTGGATCTGTGGTAAACCCAGTAAATGGTCGCATAGCAAACACTAAGTTGGGTTTGATCACCACCCTATCGCGTGGCGTCACAAATTGCTCAATTCCACCTAACAAATCGATGGCTTTTCGAACGGCGATCTCAACCTTGGCGTCCTGCACAATGGACACCTCAACCATCTTCTCACCCATCATCATCTCACCTCTGTAATTGATACTTTATCATCCCTTTGGTTCCCCTGACCCTTTTTCCGTTAGGATTTCTCTGCATAACTTTGGCCACACATGAGATTGCCAAAAAAAGAGGGGAGGCGTCATGGGAAACCCAAACGCCTTACCTCTGACTTGGTGTTCCTTAGAAAACTATGAATTTACCTGGTGCAACAGGAACTTCGGGGGCAATACCCCATTCTGCTGGGGGCGGAGTGATTGTCCCATGCATGAACACGAAATGGTCTTGCCAACGGGTAAACTCAGGGCTGGTATACGTAACTCGTCCGATCATAGCATACTTTCCAGTGGGTTGGTGTGTGTAACCTTCGTCGTATCCCTCCATGAGTAAGGTGGTTCCTGTTTCATCAAAGATTTGCCAGAATTCATAGAAGTGACCCCATTCGCCGTTTTTACCTTCTACAATGTAATTCGTGAGGAAAAATTGCATCTTTCCGTTGATACCACCACTGATGAAGCCATCCCAAGTACGAAGTGCGTTTTTCTCAGGATCCGGATCATATCCGGGTTCACCAGGTTCAGCAGGTCGTGGTTGCAAGGAGAGATTCATATCACCTCGAAGGGGTTTTCGCCACCAACAGGCTTGAGCTGCTCCAATGGAAAAGAGAGGCACAATGAGCGATAGGACAAGTAAAGTGGCAGTGACTGTTCTTACTAAACGTAGCTTATTCACTTTGTTCACCTCCCAATCAGTGGATAGAAACGTTGCCTGAAGACACTAGAGGTGTCTCGTCGCGCAATAGACCCGGTCTTTTCCAACAACCGGTGCAACGCAACTGCATTTACTGTAGCAAAGGATTTCAATGGATGGGAACTCGTACTCAGGAAAAATTACGAAAAAGGCATTCCAACCACACAAAATCGCTTCATCTGCTGCATTATTTTACATACAATAGGGAATTTTTATTAAATTCCGCAGCCTTACTGCATTATTTGTAGGGACAGAGGTTACTCATAGCCCGTAAATTTAGCGAGTTGTTGGTAGACAGCCCCTATACAACCTAACCAGTGGTGAGTTGAATGGACCCGAAGGACTGGGCGCTAATCTGGGCTTTAGAATATAATCCACGGTTGTCTTTTCAGGCACTTGCTAAGAAATTAAAGGTTTCACCTAACGCCGCTAAAAACCGATACAAGAAAATGCGCGAGCAACAGAGGCTGGGCGGAGGATACATGCTTCTGAGCAGGGAGATGATGGGCGTCGAAGATATCATTGCCGTAATTTCGACGGATGGGTCGGAAAAAGGAGTTGAACTCATGCAAAAAATAGCAACCCATCCGTCAGCGTGCGAGATTTATCGCACTGGCGATAGACGGTATGAATTATGGTCCATGGTTGCCGGAACCAGTGAAGCCTTTGGCCTAAAACTAATACTGGAAAACCTCGACAGCGTTAATCATGTCGAGATGCGCCCCATCGTATTTGTTTTCCCCCATATGCCACCCGACTATTACATGAACACTCGAGGCAAGAAGGTCACCTTGAGTCAAAACCAATTACAGGTTATTCGTCAGCTAAGAGGAAAAATACGAATGCCAGTCTCAAAACTCGCAAAAATAACCAACATAACCCCCAGACGCGTGCGAAAAATTATCTCTGATCTCCAATGGGGTGGGGGCGTCCATTTCTTAACTGGATACAAACCTTTTGCTCTCGGGGATATGGAATATCGGTTGAAAATCTGGTTTGACTCTACACAAATCACCGGCAAAGATTTTGCCACCGCCATCGCCACCAAATATCCGAATGAATTCTGGTGGTCGAGTGTTACAACTAATGAACCTATTTTGGACGTGGGATTAATCATTCGTGATTCCAATCAGGTTCCTCCCATTATTCGAGAAATCAAAGAGAACCCCAACATCACCGCCCTTGAAGATTTTGTCACCTATCCAAGGACGGTATGGCCCATAAACCCCCTAATCCGCGGTATACGAAAACTATTGGGCATCACAACCCCTAAATCTCCAACTAAAAAGATTTAACACAACAATCCACACCCACACAAATCTCATTTTCATCGTTCGGAATTAGAATTTGTAGAAAGCTAAGAACCACTAACGATCACTAATGTTGTAAAAGAAATCATCTTCAACGTCATTGTTAAGAAACAGCATCTATGTCTTCGAAGGTCAATCAAAAGGCAAATAACTGCATTGAAAACGGTTCGCTCAACCCTTAAGAGACACCAGATTTAATAGATTAACCTTGATTAGGTTCCTGAAACCTGGAAGATCACTGACTTTCCAGAAACCCCTTGAATCAACAAATAGTAAAGGTGTGTCAGTTTTTGTTATAATAGGGGGACTTGCTTAGGAGCCATTGGCGTGCAATAGGTCGGAAGATCCTAATAGCGTGGCGTTTATACCCGAGAGCTTGACGATACTCGTCGACAAACTGATCATAGGTTCGCGTTTGATAGCGCAGGAGCTGTTGGGATTCAGTGGTATCCAGCCAATCAGTGTGGAAGTATTCATCTTCTGTTTGCGGCTTGATAAAAGCCGTTTCAGGAAGCATCCCAATACCAATGGCATGGAGCATCTTCTCAACTAATTCCTGATAGAGCATTTGACACCGTTGCCCACCCCCAATGAGGAGGGTTTTTCCGATTCCATCTGCGGTGATAGCATTGGTCAAAGCCAACCCAACGTCACGGGTGTGAACAAATTCCAGTCGTTGCTCCAAAGGCACCTCAAACATAAGGGGATCCAAATCTAGGCTTAAGCTTAAGGGAGTGACAACACCCAGACGTAATATGGTCCAGGGTAAGCGACTTTCCCTTAGAAGGGCTTCGCAGCGAATTTTATGTTCGGTATAATGGTCAGTGGGATAGATAGGGTCATTGACATTGCGGGGTGGGGGAAGCTTCATGGGATGCCCATAAACAGCCACAGAGCTCGTGAAGACAAATCTGGTTAAGTAGGGTAAGGATTCGGCGATGCGGATCAACTGGCGGGTTCCTTCTAAATTCACTTGCCGTGCTAACTCAGGATTTTTTTCACTCAGGGGCGGAATAATCGCTGCTGTATGAATTATCGCATCGACTCCCATAGCTGCACCTCGCAGAAGATTTGAATCTCTGATGTCGCCCCAGATAGTCTCAAAATTATCCTGTTGAGCATAGAACTTCCAAATTTGGCGATTTCGTTTATTGGGCACATCGAAACAGCGTACCTTGTATTTTCGGTCTAGTAAGGCCAGGAGTGTACTTTCACCCACATTTCCAAATGCACCAGTCAGTAACACCTTCATTGCTTATTCTCCTAAACTGATTTTTTGAATCAACTGCACCAAGGTAGTGATCTCCTCCTCAGACAAAGCTTGAAGAGAAACGTTCATCGCAGTCATGATGTGGGACCAGAGGGTTTGAATGGCTTCTCGCCCTTCTGAGGTTAGTTGTAACGTGACGCGTCTTCGATCAACTTCGGAGTGTGAGCGGGTCACATAGTTATTGGCAACTAATCGGTCAACAATACCCGTTGCCGTACTTGGGGCTAATGAGAAGGTTACAACAATGTCTTTCATTGTACAGGTTTGTTGTTCAATTAAGAAGTCAAGAATAACAAAGTCTTCTAAATTGAAGCCAGCTTGACCCATTAGAAACGACGGTTTGCTTAGCAGCCGGATCGCGTCAATTAATTGGTATAAGAGCTGTTCTCTTGATTTCGACATTTCCACTCATCTTCAGTGCCTTGATGTGTTAGCGTATGCTTGCCAATTTAGCAAGCGTATAATGATTCCTGGTAGGAACGGGTTTATAATTATTTCGTATTCGAAATATTCGTAAACGAAATATTATTTTATCCTAGCACCTATGTCTTCGAAACCAATTAAATCGACATATAATCGTCGGAAAAACTCCTGGCTCGAAGCTGAAAAATCACTTTCATTGTTTCTCTCAAAACGTTGATTGAGACTGCTAGCAAAAAGGAAAAGAAACCTGACGAGTGGGAAGCCCGTCAGGCTAGTTTCATTGATTTTAAGCTTGGATCATCTGATTTCCATAAAGTAGGATAGGAGGAACAGAATGAATAGTATCACTAGAGAACCAATGGCAGCGCCAGCAAAGGTCAGAGATAGTAAGGGAGGAATGACTAAGTGCACAGCGCCAGCGATAATACCTAGAATCAGCCAGATGAGCTCCGCTTGAATGATGATCTTTATGCGGACGACCTCACGTGTCATCAGGCCTAAGATTGATGTAAAAGTGAAACCGATGATGATAGCACCAAACATTCGTACAGTAGGATCAACAAAAGCCATCCCAAACAACGGTAACATGATGTCAGGGACAGCCAAGAAACTAATTCCAAAAGTGAATCCAATGATTATATGGATGATGAATGCAATTCGCGTTATCATCCCATATTCTTCAGCCATTTATTTTCAACTCCAGCATAGTTGCTAAAGG
>JABXGX010000035.1 GCA_016550405.1 archaeon
CACGGCAATTTGGAGTGCAGGAGTTGATTGAGCAGAAGCGTGTGGGATAAATCCCAGTGGAGTTACACTGACAATTAGTAACCCAAGTAAACATATTGCGTGATCCCGGCGCATAGATACCACCTAAATCGTATAAAGTGAAGTTATTAACTTCGAAGGTAAATGTTAATAACACCGAATATTAATAATCTTTCTGGTATTTTTATTAATAAACACTCTTCATGGTGCTTAAATGCCAATTATCAGCATTTCGCTCAATGACCAGGAATTGAATGCACTCGATCGCTTACAAACCGCAGGAGGCTTTGCCAATCGGTCAGAGTTGCTTCGCCAAGCCGTCCGTACGCTAGCTAATGAACTACAAGACTTAGAAAAAGCTTCAGGGAAAATCTCGGCTGTCTTAACAATTGTGTATGGAAAGAAAGGAAAAGGCATTGAGAGTAATTTCTTACTTCACCGCCAAACAGCTATTATCGACGCACTACTTCACTCCCACACAGTAAACGGTGAGTGTATTGAGATTATTGTGGTGAATGGTCAAGCCCAAGATATTCGTGAGTTAGTGAAATCTTTGAAGGGTAATCGGAAAATCGTCATGGTAAAAGCAGCGATTATTGGAGAGTAAAAAAATGGCAACAACCCCTCTAATTGAAGCACAAGACCTTGAGGTAAAGTATCCAAATGGAGACATTGCGCTTACTGATGTGACTTTTTCAATTAATGCGCCAACCTTCATGGCAATAATTGGACCAAACGGGTCAGGGAAAACGACATTAATCAAGACCATGCTGGGGCTTTTGAAACCCACAGAAGGATTCATTCGCGTGTTGGGATATGATGCAAAGCGGGAGTATAAAGCAATTCGTCAAATGGTGCGTTATGTACCTCAACGAGACCAAATTGAAGCTAATGTACCCATGAAGGTAAAGGACATCGTATTAATGGGACGCCTGTTGAAGAAACCGCCTTTACGCATTGCCTCAGGGAAAGATATCAGACTAGCCAGGGATTCGCTAAGAAGAGTAAATTTAGAAGAATTGTGGGACCACCCATTCCCTGAATTATCAGGTGGACAACGACAACGGGTATTGGTGGCACGAGCCATGGCGACTGAGGGCGAGATCATGATGCTTGATGAACCCATGTCAGGCGCTGATCACGACAGCCAAGTCCAGATTGTTGAAGCCCTTAAAGAATACTACGAAGAACACCAACTGAACATCATCATGGTCACCCATGATTTGAATCCGATTCATACCGTGGTAAAAGACGTCTTAATGTTGAATCATACCGTAATGGGAGTTGGACACCCCTGTGCAGTCATGGATTTAGAGCTTTTAAAGCAGGTTTACGGACCATCTGCAAAAATTGTGGAGTTCGCAGGTCACAAGTACTGTATCACTCATGATTCAGGGTTTGATCGGCATGATCATTGACGCCTTATTGTTAATTTTATCTTCGTCGATATTCCAACGTGCACTTCTAGCCTCGGTGCTGATAGCCACCATCGCAGCGACCACAGGCACTTTTATGGTGTTCAGGGGATTATCGTTCCTTACTGCTGGGGTTGCCCATGCAGCATTAGGTGGAGTTGCACTTGCATTATTTCTGCAAGCAACAGGTATTGTCCCCTGGTTTGACCCGATACTTGGGGCTATCGTTTTCGCTGTATTTGTCGCTGTGATGACCGCTTACGCAGGTGAACGGGGAATTGCCCAAAAAATGGAGGTGGCCGTTGGTGTGTCCTTTGCCCTTTCAATGAGCATTGCGGTTCTCCTCATGTATTATCTACCACCAACAATGGTCCCAGTTATCTGGTCGTATTTAGTAGGAGATATTCTTCTCCTCGATAACATTGATGTCATCTTGCTCTTGGGTGTCGCGTTTTCTCTCGTTATCCTTTTCATCCTATTCAAGAAAGAATTCGTCTATGTGAGCATCGATATGGAGGGATCCTCAGCCCATGGGATGCATGCCCGAGGCTATAATTATCTCATGCTAATCTGTGCGGCGGTCGCAATTGCTTTGACTATCAAAGCAGTCGGCGCAATCCTCGTTTACGCGATTCTAATTGCTCCTGCGGCCGCTTCCAATGAATTGATGAAAACAATAAATAATGTCATCATTGGCACCTTTGTCTTAGCACTCGCTTCTATGTTACTTGGACTTGCTGGTTCTTTCCCAATCTTTGCCTCACCAAGTGCTCTTGCCGGGATTATCGCAGCTCTTTCTTATATCATTGCCATTCAAGTCAAAGGGTACCAGCGTTCTAAATAGGGTCACTAGTCATTTCAGCGGAAAATAGGTAATACGTATAAAATCGGTGTTACCACGATTTATTAGCGGTGCCTTCTGTTGATTCTTTGGAGAGATGAGTCCATGTCATCGAATTCCGATTATGCCCAAGGAATCGTTCTCATTAATGGTCGTGCATACCCTGCAAAAGAAGTGCTCCAAGCCTTGGAACGCCAGGCAATGACCTCATTGCGAGCCGTGGGAGATGAATTGTGGATTGGTAAAGAACGAGTTCGTCCAGTGGCTAAAACCACACCTGAACAAGCCATGAAATTAACCTGCTATGGCAGTCTGGCTTTTTGTTGTGATTTAAACCGTGACTGTCATCTTAGAGATCAAGCTTTGGAATTACTCGGAATTTCGAAAGATGAGTATCATGAAATCCAACGAGATTGCCACCAGCAATTCCTACACTATGGAGAACGTCGATGGCCACAGGAAGAATATGGCGCAACGGGATCTGATTATTCTCGGTCACCTACTTTTTCTGATGACCCTCCCCCACATGAGTCCTTTGCAGCTTGGCGAGAACGGAATTCTGCTGGTAGATATGGGACTAGTCAGGAAGTTACAAAATCATCGAGCACAAGTTCGGATAGCACCGTTGATTTAGGTGGACTCTTTTCAACACCAGAAGAATATAGTTCACGTTCACTAACTGACCCTGATCCGTTCCCAGCATTATCAAGCCGTAGCCATGAGCCTTCAAGCAGTTTCTCGCACGATTCGTGGTTTTCCTCAGCAGGAAGTACAGCAGCCGCACCTCATACGACTGCACAGGGCTTTTGCATCTATTGTGGTACCGACCTCAGAGAGGATAGCGAATTCTGCAGTCGCTGTGGACGGAGTCAAAAGTAAGAGAGTTTATGGTCGCCATCAAAACTAGCCTCAACTGCATTAAATGGTGATTAGCTCTTCTTCGCCAGTTTTCGGAGCGTTTCGATTTGTTTTGTCAGCTTCTCTAAGTCCTTTTTCCAGCGTTGAATCTTCTCAATATCAGCTTCGGTCTTATCACCACTGACTGTTTCAAAATCTGCGATCCGACGTTCAAGTTCGAGAGCACGGCTGCTTAGCCCAGCTATGCGGGCGTGCACTTCTGGAGTGGGTGAAACGATCTCAAGCAAGGTTTTGACTGTGATTCGAATCTCTTCGACAACTGTGGCAAGTTGATTCATTGTTTGACGAATTGAATGAAGGCTTTCACTAACTAAGGCGCTCGAGTCTTCAGTGGGACCCTTTCGGCGGATAAGAAATAATCGCACTTTGGAAAGAATGTCAAAATACAGTTGAACCAGCTGTTCCTCGTCTCGGAACCAGGCAGTAAGAGGGTTCCATTTAGAGACCATCTGATAAAGGCCTTCGAGTTCTTGTGCAAGTTGTGGGGATTCACCAGTGTTCTCTGCTTGAATTGCAGCCTTGATTTGTGGAATGAGGGAAATAATTTCGGCTTTAGCTTTGACCTCTTGGGCAGTAGCAATATCTGATCCCATGAGTTGTCGATAGAGTTCTTCAAGCCGTTGAACACTTTCAATTTCGCTCAAACTGTGTTCCAATCCTCAACTTAGTAGAGCTCGAACCTGTGGATATTTGTGATTACCTACCTAACCCTAATCGAATTTCACGTAGTGCTTGATAGCCGGTTGGATAACCCAACATAGAATAGATTTCAGTAATTTCAGCGGCAT
The DNA here is from genome assembly GCA_016550405.1 of archaeon. The sequence goes on from JABXGX010000035.1 coordinate 3,981, forward strand.
CAGCCAGTGATTTTGCACGGTTATATTCCGATTCATCCTCGAGTATCCAGTGTGACATCACAAACTCGACCCCTGATTTCTTCAGGGAATTGATAAAGGAGAGGTTTTCAATATAGTCGGTAAAGTCCTTAGACCCTGGGTCTGGTAAAATTGGGTTCCAGGGGAAAACTTCGATTAGAAGATTCTTTCCAAGTTTTGCAATTGATTCAAGATCGAGACCAAGATTTGTTCGTGTACCAGCAACATACCCACTATCGGAGTCAATCGGATATGTTGGGATTACTTTCAGATCGGCTTTTACTTCCTTGGCAGCCGTCACAAGCTGTTGCACTATTCCCGACATTTTTGCGACCCGCCATTCAATCCATTGGTTGTACATTGCGGGATTGGCTGCCGCATCCGCGATTTCGAACGTGTGCCGAAGGTCAGCGTATTCTGTGAATTCATTACGGCAATCATTACAATAGCAGTAACTTGCATGTGCATACCCAAGATTGCCTAAAAAGATAGCTTCAATGGGATTCTCTGCCACTTCTTTGATGACCGTCACCATGTGTTGGATGAAGGCCGGTTTATTCGGACAGACAAGGCTAGTAAGAGGTTGACCATCAGCTGTGAAGGTTTTAAATTCCTGATCTGCAGCAAAGAACGCATCAGCAAACACGTTTAGGTATGCACCTGCACGAATTCCCACTGCTTCAGTGGTATCGATGAATTCATCGAAAAACGTGGGGAATTCTTCATCTGCAGGGGCCACTTTGCTGGAATAGAATACTTTCCCAGACATATCTTTTGCAGCAGCAACAACATATTCAAGGTATCCACCATAACTGGCAAAGAAGTCGTCTAGGCTGCTTTTTAGTCCGCGAGGATCCACAATGAGTGAAACCCCTCGGGTTAGGAGGTCCCGTATCTCCACAGTTTCCACCTACAAGATTTACTATAAGAACTGTGGATAGAAGCCTCAATAAAGTTGTCGCCAACTACCCGAAAAAGGTGTCCAGTCTACGCATTCCTATAGTATCAAGCCACTCAACACCCAAAGCGTCGAGTACCTGCTCAAAAGTACTTTTCACCAAGTCCTTGTATTTGGTCACGTCGATATCTTGAGGAGAGGCTTGTTCCACAGGTTTCACCCCACCTGAAGTTTTCACAAAGGCGATGATATCCCCAGCTGTCACTTCTTTTCCAGCTTCTTGAAGCTGTTTCGCTGCTTTCACATGCTGTGGAGTTGTTTTCGTATATGCACTTAGGCTTTTGGTTAACTGGACGCGAATTGCCAAATCCTTAACATCGAATTCACGCCGCTCAAGCATAGTCAACTTTTCTCGAGCAAGGTGAAGAATCCGGTCCTTGGCCGAGGTGAATCCGTCAGGATCCTGAACCTGGCTTAGAATATCGATCATTTCCATGAAAGCCTCTTGGAGAAATAGTGGTGTATTCCGTTTCTTTCCTGTTAATCCCTTAATATCCACTTGCCCATCCTTCGTGACACCAAGATAATTCTTCTTTCGACTGGACAGGGCTACATACCGGTATTCTTTTTCAACATCTAGTTCAACCCGAAGTTCTTTCTCACTATACTCAATTAGCTGCTTCAGCTGCTCCTTTGAAGGGCGATCCAAGAACAGACTATCTGTATCCCCATACAGCACTGTAACGCCAAGCGCCTCCGCCTTTTCAATGGTTTGAGTAATCGCATATCTTCCAACTGCGGTCACACTCTCGGCCGCTGGAGCGCAATATAACGGGAAATGAGAAGCCCCAAGAACGCCATAGCTGTTGTGCGTTACAATTCCATGAGTTGTAACAAACCAGCCGTTTCCAGTTTCAAGGTCAAAAACTGGTTGAGGATTTTCTTCAACAGCGATTGACTTGACTCGAACTAGATTTGTACCGTTAAAATCCATGAAACCACAATATTTTCTTTCATAATTTTTTCCAGAAGTTTCAACGACTTCAGGAATGAAAATCTTCTCAGGGACTAATTCGGGGAGAGGCATCTTTTTACAGAGCAGCAATTCATCCCCAGGCTTTAATTCGCTAGCTGGAACTTCATGAATCTGGAATTTCTTGTCATAACTTCTACCCGGTTGAGTTGAATAGACCGGAATAATATGATTTGACGTGCACCGAAGACGCCGTCCATCACCAAAATTAATTCTTAGAACTTCTGCGTTCCCTGTTGCTGCAAATCCCTTAATGGGCACAAAAATCGGAGTACCAAATTGAACTGTATTTGCTTCAGCATTGACTGAAAGAATTTCAAGATCTTCCCAATCATCTTTGAGGGAAGCAATATCTCTCTTTTCGATTTGCCCTGCTCGATTCCTAATAACAACCGCTTCATCAAATGGTAAGCAGGCATTGAGGTATACTTTTAGTGCTTGCTCAACGACGCTAAACCAGCTGCGCTGGGCCGCTGTCAAAGTTTTGTCTTTGGCCCGGGGTTTGAAGTATTCGACACGGACATCTCGGATGAGACCAATCAGGAGACTGGTTATCCCTTCTCGTCGTTTACACACCCAATGGGGCGTGCCGGGAACTAAGTTGTCTTTGCATTCCGAGTGGTCGCAACGGACAGTTTCATAACTTAGATTATAGGCCTTCATGATGCTGGGATATAGGCTAGCAAAATCTAAGACAGTGACATTGAAGTGGACGCCTTCTTTAGGTTCGACGACGATAGCGCCCATGTATTTTTTACCTTTGATGATGGCTTCGGTGACAGCTTCGCCTTTGAAGGC
>JABXGX010000228.1 GCA_016550405.1 archaeon
GTCGCATTCGAGCCATAATCGCTTTAAAATTAATTTCTTTAATCTCAGCGTCAATCCCTAATTTGTGGGCTTCCTGAATTTCTACGATTCGGTCTGCAGGATAGATTAGCATCTTGGATGGAATACAACCCACATTGAGACAAGTACCACCCAGTGGTCCCCGATCAACATAGGCAACCTTTAAACCGGCTCGATAAGCTGAGTCCAGAATAATTCCACCTGAACCTGAGCCGATCACAATAGCATCATACTTCTTCATATCTTTGAAATGATAACTTTACCTTAAAATACATTCATGACTTGCTAGTAATTACGAAACCATTCATTATTGAACCCATCTTACATTTTTAGAGGTACCAATATGTTCCTAACCCGGTTATATACTTAATAACAGGTCTAATTCTTGAAAAAATTGAGAAATCCCATGTAATATACGGAAGGAATTTATTGTTACAGAACTTTTTCAAGGGGTAAATCCTAAGTGTGATAGGATGGTTCCTGGGAGGAAGCGATCAATTATGCCTAAATCAATTAAAACTGCATCTCGGTTACAGGGTGTTTCACCCAGTGGTTTGCGTGAGTTCTTCGAGATTGGAGCAAAACTTGAAGCAAAGGGAATTGATGTCATTTCGCTGGGAATCGGTGATCTTGATTTGCCTCTCCCACCGTTCCTCGGGGACGCGATTGCCGATGCATTTGCTATGGGGCAGACTCATTATTCGTCTAATGCTGGCATACTTGAATTACGTCAAGCGATAGCTGATCGTTATGAATCGACGTATAATCTTAATTATACTCCCGAAGAGGTCATGGTGACATGTGGTGCCTTAGAAGGTCTTCTAGACATCATGTTGGGGCATATTAACCCGGGTGACCGAGTATTAGTCCAAGATCCTGCCTTTGGTTATTTTGCAAATCAAGCAAAAATGGCTGGTGCCAATGTTGAACTTGTCCCGATGTCACCTAATTTTGATTTGGATGTTGTCAGGTATCAGGAGGCGTTTGATACAAAATCACCTAAAATGATTATCATAAATTCTCCTTGCAATCCGACCGGATCCGTTGCTTCACGAAAAAATGTGAAAGATATTGTAAAGTTAGCCCGTGACCATGATACAATTGTGATTTCGGATGAATGCTATGAGTTCTTGCGTTATGATGGACATAAACACACATGTGCTGCAGAATTCGATTATGATAATGTGATTATTGTAAATAGTTTTTCAAAGGCCTTTGCAATGACTGGACTTCGCTTGGGATACATTATAGCCCCAGTTCATCTAATGCAGCCTATCTATCAAGTCCATCAATATAATACGGCTTGTGCCCCGACTCCCATTCAGGTGGGAGCTATGAGGGTGCTTTCAAATCCGAATGCTGTCGAGGGAATTATTGGGACCCATCGTAATGTCTTAGATGATCGACGGAAGGTGGCTTTGGAATGCTTCAAGCCCATTAAGGGTTTCAAATTCACTTATGAACCTGTAGCTGGATTTTACCTCTTTCCTAATGTGAACGAAACTGGTATGACTGGACCAGAATTCGCGATTACACTCCTTGAAGAATCTGGAGTTATCGTCGTTCCTGGTGACCAGTTTGGTAGTGCCTATCCTGATAATATTCGTATCAGTGTTGGATCTGCTCCACCGAATCGGATTCGTGAAGCAGCTTCACGAATTTCGAAATTTTTGAAAGATAAGTGAATGAGTCTTATTGTCACTCTACTATTTGAAAATCATCAGGATTAATCCAATTATTATAAAAATGGCACACATGTGGGCGTTGAAAATTAAGAGAAGAATGCCAAGGATTAAGAGAAACATTCGGAATCTTTCAATCTTCCAGGGAAACTAGTATATCCCTACGACAGCAAGTGTAAGAAATCCATGAGCCCTAATTATGATACCTAAACCCCATTCAAGGCCAAAACCCCAAATGAGAAAGAAAGTTATTTGGAAGAATATCATTAATAGCCCAACCACGAGTGAGATTAATGCACAAATTATCACGAGAATCAGACCAATTTAACTGACAGTACTCTTCGACATATTCGATCACCAAATATGATTTTAGCATCGTCCGTAAGGAATTTTCATAATAAGATAACCGTTTTGGCTATTTCACGCGCTGAAGATGAGAATCCAACACAGTTTGGAGGGGTTTCCCACTAAAGTGCTCAGCTAGCCGATTATAGTGCCACCCTAGTGGCGTAAGCAGAGTGTCGGTGGCGCGAAGGAGCAGTTCCGTGTATTTGGTTTTGTCATAGTGAGTAGCGGCGGCGGTGTGTGGGAGTGCGACGCGGCGCAAGGGATGGCGTGCTTTGGCGTCGGTGTGCA
>JABXGX010000229.1 GCA_016550405.1 archaeon
TCCGTTTTTAAACATTGAATATCTGCTTGTACTTGGTCTCTAGGTATTTCGTGAAGGGCTTTGCGTTTAATCTTTCACCGGTAATGTGTTGGATGAGATCCTCGGGGTCGTATAAGTTGGCTTTTCTGTGGACCTGGTCGACCATCCATTGTTTGATATTTCCAAACTTGCCTGATTCGATTTGGTCTAACCAATCTGGTATTTCTTTTTCCATCACATTGATTAGTTGTCCACCGTAGATATTTCCGAGTGCATAGCTGGGGAAGTAACCGTGGTATCCTGACGCCCAATGTGTATCTTGTAAGACACCTTCGGAATCGTTTTTTATCTTAACTCCCAGGTATTTTTCGTATTTTTCGTTCCATATGCTAGGGAGGTCTGAGATGCTAACTTTATTTGCAAATAAATCTCGTTCGATTTCAAAGCGAATAATGACATGTAACGAATAGGTGACTTCGTCGGCTTCAATACGGATTTTGGTGCGTTCGACTCTATTTACACCTTGGGTGAATTGGTCAACGTTGACATCCTTGAAGGTGTTATTTGTAAGTTTGTTTAGGATGGGGAGAAAATAGCTGATGAATTCTGGAGATCGACCGACTACATTTTCGATGAATCGTGATTGGGATTCGTGAATCCCATAACTGGCTGCATCACCCCATGGTTGAAATTTAGCGTCGGGATGAAAGTTTTGTTCATAGAGGGCATGTCCGCCTTCATGAAGAATCGAGTATATTGAGGATGTAAAGTTATTTTCATGGTAATGGGTAGTGATACGCACATCATCGAAATATCCAGCGGTGAAGGGGTGTTCGGTTTCATCAATGCGACCTCCAGCCTGCTTTGATGTGGTGTCATATTGGATGAAGTCCGTAAGAGCTGTGCCAATTTTTTGTTGGATACCAATTGGCACTTTTCGTGTGAGGAATTTGAAATCCTTTCCTTTCATCGCTGCTGTGTATTTATCAACGAGGGGAATGAGGCTGTTGCGAAGATCAATAAAGACTGTTGAAATAGTTTCTTGTGTCATTTTGGGTTCGAATAAGTCGATGAGTGCATCATAGGTGGTGGGGGTTTTTCGAACCTCCATGAGGATATCTCCTCGTTGTCTGACTAAGTCTACCATTTTTGTAAGTTCAGGTTCGAAGAGTTTCCAATCGTTTTTCGCTTTAGCTTGCTTCCAGACATTCACAGCCAACGTAGCCTGTTTAGCTAACGCTGCAACGAGTTCTTCTGGAAGTTTTGTCATTGCATCATATTCACGACGGAAGAGGTAGATGTTTCGTTGCTGAACCTCATCCAAGTTACTGAATACGGCTTTGCTCTCAGCCTTGTCCAATAGTTTACCAATTGCTGGGTTTGTCGCCATGCGATGTTGTAATTGGCCTAATAGCGCCATCTGTTCTCCCCTTTGGGGGAATGCTTTGGGAGGAATGTAAGTTTCTGTGTCCCAGGACATAATCGTAATAATCGATTGTGTTAAGGCGATTTCTCGATATTTTGCCATAAGCTCGTCATAGACCGCCATAAACGTGTGTTGGGTTAACCTGCTTTAAAAGAAAGACGGATAGTGGAAAATCTCCCTTCTTTTGCATGAATCTATGATTATCCGTACAACCACTGTCTTTAAGGCAGTTATGACCTGCAAAGCTAGCCTCCACCACGCCTTTGGGGTGTGAACATCTTATGGGTGATATTTCACATATTTTGAAATCACATATTCAAAAGGGTAAATCCTACAATCCGACAGCTATTCTTAGACTCCTCTATAAAGAACGTCCTGAATACGCTAGGTTAATGGGTAACGAGATACCTTATGGCATCTCCCCGAAAGCCCGACAAGCAATCATCGATGAATTGGGCAACGCTCATCTTTATCCTGATTCCTCATATTACGAGCTTAAACAAGCTTTGTCTACTTATACCGGATTTCCGGACACCCATATCGTTGTGGGTAACGGGTCTACACAGTTTATTGATGCTTTTTACTATGGCTTCCTTAATCCCGGAGATACAGTCCTCTTTGCTCCACCCGATTATGCACCCTACCGAATTCGGCTTGACATATTCGGAGGTACTCCTCAGCTTGCACCCCGTTCACAGCCAGATTATGGCTGGTCGGTCGATCATCTAATCGAAACA
>JABXGX010000036.1 GCA_016550405.1 archaeon
AATGAAAACAAATATTGTCTCCAAAGAAGTCCCGTACGAAGTCCCGATTACGGCCGGGTCAACCGACTACGTTTACTTCTTAGGGAACCGTCGTGAAAGCTACTTTTATCTTCGCGGACAATATATCGGAGATGCCGATTTCAAAATTGATCTTCGCTTAATCAGTGAGGATGCCCCTAACAGCACTTCCATTCTTCTAGATGTTATCCGGGGTGTCCGGATTGGTATTGATCGTGGATTCACAGGACCCATTGATGCCATATGTTCATATGGGTTTAAGGCACCCCCTCGTCCTTATCCTCTCTCAATCAGCGAAACTATCTTTGAGCATTTTATCCGCAGCACACGTCCCGTCTAAGGCCCAATTCAATCTAGCGTCCTTTTATATTCCATGAAGTGAAACGCATACTCTATACCAAGTGTAGTGTGAGTGTGCCTGTCATGCGAATTGGAATCGCTATGAGTCGAGACCGCCCGAACTGGCCTGTTCGACGATTAATTCGTGCCTTAGCTGCCCAATCTTGTGAAACTGTGACATTCTTATTGAGGAATCTCTCTGTGCACATGGATTCCGGAGAAAACCAGTTTCTTCTTCCACGTCGACGACCGCTAGATGTGTCAGGAATTATTCTTCGAAGTATCGGCGGGGGGTCAACAGATCAGATCACTAGTCGGATTTCTGTACTTGAAGCATTGGAGTTCTCAGGCATCCGGGTTTTCAACCGTGCTTATAGTCATCGACGTGCAAAAGATAAACTTGCCACATTAGTCTGGTTAGCACATAATGGGGTTCCGATTCCTCGAACAACTGTTACTGAAAGACTAGCTGTCGCGGTCGCCGCGACCAAACGATACAAAGATATTGTATCTAAACCCCTGCGAGGTTCACAGGGGCAGGGGATTTTCCGATTGCAGGATCCGGATCTGGCATTCCGTTTATTCAAAATTCTACAGATCAAGAATCAAACTATGCTTATTCAAGAATTCATTGAGATTCCAAACCGAGATATCAGAGTATTTGTGGTGGGGAAACAAGTCATTGGTGCGATGTATCGATACGCGAAACCCGGTGAATGGAAAACCAATGTGTCACGAGGTGCCAAACCTAAGGCGTGTCCATTATCTTCCGAGCTAGAAGCTCTCGCTTTAAAGGCGGCAGATGCCTTGGAAATGGATTTTGCAGGTATTGATATCCTTGAGGATAACGAACAGCTAGTTGTGAGTGAAGTAAATGCTGCTCCTAACTGGAGTGGATTACAAAAAGCCACAGGTGTCGATGCTGCTAAAGAAATTGTCACTTACATTCTCCAAGAACTAAAAGGTTGAAGAAAAAGAACCTGGGATGGCAGCATCAAAAAAGACTACGCATCCCAAGAATCCTTATAGTTCTAGACCTTTAGCAAGGCCAGATTGGTCCATCTGAGCGTGGGTCCATATTGTTCCGCACCTTCATTGTCTCGCTTGCGGGTAAGTTGTTTCTGGAACCAGGCGGAATTTGATTAGTTTAAAAGCGTTATGCCAAAATGCAGTAGTCTATAGGCTATTCTTAAGCCTTCAAATCCCTCCCTATGGCTCTTAGACTTGGTTTCCGCTTAAAGATATTAAGCAACGAGATTTCTCTGCAGATTGGAGAAAATTATCGAAGGACTACCTGTTCCTTTAAAAAAATCTATCAACGAAACGGAATTTTCTGGCGTCTTACTCCCTTGTTAAGACTTTATTGGATTCTAGGCATGGCAAATAGCTCCTTCTACTTCTTGGGGGCACACTTAGAGCGCTAGATAAGGCAACCAGTTGTGGACCCCGTCCCCATATCGCTTAAAAAATGATGAAATCACGCAAACAATCTTGATGGAGCGAGAATATGTGGACTCCGATCATATGAATCCCAAAGCAAAGGTGGATTTCAGTAGCTCTGATGGAGTATGGAATCCAACGCATTTTGGGCGGCTCTATTGGTTCGCATATCTCGCTTCTTATAATTACTAAGACGTGAATGAAATGATTTGGAAACTAGCATCGAAGTTGCTTCATCGAGTAAGTGTGAAACCCTTTCTGAAAACATTGGAGCATCCTATAGCTGCTCAAGAAGATTCGCTTAAACGATTACTAAAATATGCGGCAAAGACGCATTATGGAAAAAAACATGGATTCAGTGATATTTGTGGATTTGAGGACTTGGTGCAACGGGTTCCAGTGAATCAGTACGCAGACTTTGAGCCTCTAATTCTGAGTGAACTGGGAGGAAATTCAAATGTGCTCTATCCCGAACCCATTGAAAACGTTATGGCTACCAGTGGCACAACAGGAGAACCCAAACTCATCCCCTATACACGAACCTGTAATAAGTCCTGTTCGAAGTTGCGTATTCGGGTTTTCGCGTTTGCTGATTATCTGAGACCGTTCTTCCATGGAAAACTTCTAGTGATGGCTGCCCCCTCCGTGTATAAACGTGTAGGAAATTGGGATGTTGGCTTTGTTTCAGGGCATTTGGCGAAAAATGGGAATCCGCTCCTTTCTCGAAAAATTGTCCCAAAGGGAGAAGTGTTTGATTTACAAGATTGGGATGAAAAGTTCCGAGTATCGATTCAACAAGGAGTTGAAACACGAAATCTTACAGGAGCAGGAGGAATAACCTCCTTTGTATTAGCGATTCTTCGTCGAACAAAATACGAGTCATATGACTGGTTAAAGACTGAGTCAACCCTGTCAACAAAAACAAAGAAAGTTCTGGCTAAGGCTGTTAATGACGATGGCAGTCTTGATTTGCAGACTATCTGGCCCGATTTATCCGTAATTATCAGTGCTGGAGTTACCCGTGACCTATATACCGCAACCATCCATGATCTGGTCGGGGATGTCCATATCCATGACTCCTATTCGGGTACAGAAGGCATGTATGGCCTTCAAGTCTTTCAAGACTCCGATGGTGTGGCCCCTTTTGTAGATGATAACTTCTTCGAATTTGCACCCGCCCAAGATGGACCTTTATCAGCTGAAGTTGAAACGCTTCCTCTAAGTGATGTGAAAATAAATACACCATATCGTATCATCATTAGCTCACCCACAGGTCTCTGGCGCTATGATGTACATGATCTAGTTCAATTTACTTCATTGGATCCCTTGACTTTCAAATGTCTTGGAAAAAGTGAGAATGTGATGAACTTAAGTGGAGAGAAGGTCACAGAATGGGATGTCAGTTCCGCACTCACTGCAACCTGCGATGAATATGGAATTCAGCTCCGAGAATATGTCGTTGCACCAGAAGTCAATGCCTCCGGGGCCTCCTACCACATTTTTGCAGAACTCTCTAATCGACCAGAGAATCTTCACAAATTCACTCAGACTTTTGATGAAGCTCTCCAAAATACCAATAACTTATACCGGCATGTGCGGAACGCAGGAACCCTGCAACTTCCATCAATCCATGTCTTAGCTCCAGGAAGTTTCGATCAATATCAACAACATTGTCTGCAGAATGGTGCCTCGATAGCGGGGCAAACCAAGATTCGGCGAATTACGAATTTCGAAGAAGTCGCCACTAACCTGTTACCCACAGTGACACAAGTGACTGCATAGGGTTACAATTAATGAACACTTCAATTGTCCTACAGGTTCTGGAATTAGTTACTCTTCGGTTAGCTTGGTGTTGGCGAAGTTGACGCAATTTGGCTTCGCTTCGCCCATCCAGGTTTGATAAGGAAACTCGTAGCTAGAATGGTATACCCAAGAAGGTCAACTAGTTCAGTAATCCAGACTAGATAAGCTAGGCCAATTACTTGTAGAACTGCCTTGATAACCTGTGCCGTCATAAGGATAATGACTCCTAAGACTAGGACCAGACTGTGGACATCGGGGAGTCGACGAAGTCGCCATGCCCAAAGAAAGGTGATGACGAAAACGATCATGATAATCGGCAGGAATGCGATGGCAAACAATTGAGCTAGCTCCATGGTTGGGGCAAGTGCAATTGCGGTGAAAAAGGTAATTGCAAAGATTGCCATTAGAACCCATCCAATGCGCATGTTCTCGGCTAGCCATATGCGTATGATAATGAAGAGAATCATTAGCATGGAGATGCCTGTTATCGATGCACGGAGTTTGAAGAGCTCAAGAGTAAAAACAGCGAGACCTGAATGAACAATTATTTCCATACATTCGCCAAAAGCGATGAACAAGATCGCTAATGCAATTAAGAAAGGAAAATCGGTGTAAAATCGCCGTTCTGCTCTCCCCCATTTCCAAAATAATAGAGTTGAGAGCGCAAACAAAACCGTGACTTTAAAGATTTCAATAATCCAAAGGGGATCCGGAGAGGGAAACTGCATAATGCTTCTCACCAGGGGTAAGTGGGGTATCAGTAATTCGTTTCTTCTTTTAAGCATTTAAACTCCAATTATCGTGATAGGTTGATGAACAGACCTTTGGTACGTCGAAATATTTGCCGCTAATGGTAGCAAGGAGGCGACTCAAATTTAGTTCCAAATAACAACTTACGACCTCCAATATTTGCTAGCTAGTCTTCTTCGTGGATAATTCCGGCTTTCAGAAGTAGTTCGTAAATGAATTGATTTGTTTCTGAAGGTGCCCGTAGTATCGATTTATGGATATTAACGAGGTATTGATGAATTCGATCAAATTCGTCCAGGAAGCTCGAGTGTGGACCTACGTTTCCAACCAAGAGATCAAGTTCATGTAATCGGCTTCGCGCATGCTCGATGAGATTGTGAAGACCTGTCCATGTAAGATAATCAGTCTGACCCAAGGTTATAATTGCTCTAGCAGTATCAATTAAGAGAAAAGAGAGTGCCCAGGGTTCTTCTACGGCCTCAAGATATGAGGGGAGCGGTAGTTCATAGAGTAAGGCTATGTGCTGATATGCCACACCATTAGTGTATCCCCTTTCTATGAGGAGTTGGTCGGCAAGATACGCCCTCAAGCGGAAAATTGCTTCCAGAGTTAATGAATAAATTGTGGGATCACTATCCGTGGGGTCGTGGGGGATTCGAGGATTAAGGGTGGATATTGGGGAAAGGCTTATGGGCTGACATTCGAGATATGGAGGAAGCACCATTTCTGGTGTGGTGATGGGCATATAGTAGGGGTAGTCTTCTTCAGTATGGGCAAAATGCTGAGCGTATCCTAATGGAATGAGGTAATCGATGTTATGGTGACTCGGGGATTGTAATGGGTCGGCAACCAGAACACAGGTATCTCGGTTGGACCATAAAGGCATCCAGGCCATATGAGGCCAGAGGGGGGCTTCATCATCCTCAGAGGGCATGGAGATAATACGCAACCGCATATCGCTGCAAAACGCCGCTTGAACACGTTTGATGGCCGACCTGTACTGTAGGGTTACCTCCCGGTAACCAGTAGTCATCAACATTTGATCTAAGGCCTCATCACGAAGGCCATATCCTTCGCTGAGCCCTTCAGAAGGTAAAAGAGTATTTGGTTCCATCGTAATCAAGGGGTGGGCGGAATTTGGTTTTTTTATATAGCTTACGGAGGCTTGTAAAAAACTAATCTGAACCGAATTGTAGCTATTCCCATTCCTTAAGGATGAGCGAGGTTTCCATATCCACGACACCTTTGATCTCTTCGATTTTTCGAAGTGTCTTTACTCGGGTGCTGCTTAGGGTTCGTATTTCGATACGGATTAGATAGTCCCAAGTGCCTGATAGTGCTGAAACGCGACGAACACCGTGAATATGTCTCAAGTCGCTTATGATGTCGCCTGTACCCGGTCTTAGTTTCACGAATACATACCCGCGAAGTGTGGCGCTTGATAAGGCGACGATACCTGCAACAACGAAAATAGTGCCTGTGAGTTTGAGCATCCAAGATAAGAAATCAGTCGCAGGAGGATTGAATATTCCTGGTAAAAGAATTGCGCCAATCATTGTTAACGGGATACCGAGGATGATTGCTATGGATCCTATGCTTTGGACAACCGACATCTTTCCTCGACCTAAAGCTTGTAGATATGCCACGATTGAGAAAAATGTAAAAGTGACTGGCAATAGTACCCACGCCCAAATTAATGGTAGCTGGAGAATCAGCAATATGATAACATCGGGTGTAATGAAGGGAATCATGAAGATCGTCATGATGATGTTTAGGAATAGTAGGATCCATAACCGTAAATTTAGGGAATCTGTAGTGGTGTTCGGTCGAATTTCTGCACGTTTCGCACGACTTTGAAAGAAGATGCTAAATGCAATTCCACCTGCCCAGACTGTTATCACGAACAACAATAAATAGGGATTGAAAATCCCCACTGGTGTAATCCCGACCAATATGACTCCAAAGGCGATGGCAAGAATTGAGAGCGCCTCAATAGGGCTAGGCCAATCCCGAATCAGGATAAGGTCCCCAATCATGAGATAGATGAGCGATAATCGAGAGAAGGGAATAACCGCTGAGACATCTGAGCTTTGCCCCGCAACATAGTAATAAGCGAAGGTTGCGATGCCCGCAAATAGCCCTGCAAGGATAATGTCGCGAATAATTTTCCGAGAAGGTAGAGTAATGTGAGCAAAGGATCGATCAATGGTAGTTCCAAGACTTCGGCGACGCGCACGATTAGTGGGGATACTAAGAATAATTAGTAAAATGATGGTAAACAAGAATGCAAGCCACTGTTCTGCAAGTGCAAATGCTACGGCTGCATGAATATTGAGGAGGAATGGGTGGAAAAAAATTCGGTAAATAAAGACATCGAAGAACACGGAGAAAGCGTATAACACGCCCGAGGTGAGGGCGAGGAAATAGAAGACGGTTTTTGCTGGCCGGGCGCCTATGAGTTGTTCCATCGCTGCTCGCAAACTCGTCCTCCCCGGTTCCATGGTTTTCTCGTATCTTTAGAACTCTTTTTCAACAACCGCTGTAGTGACACTTTCCAATCCCTGAATTTTACCGATATGATTAACGGTAAGTTCATACAAGGCTTCAAGGTTAGGCAAGTTCAAACGGGCAACAACATCGTATTCTCCTGTTGTTACCGTAATACTAGTTGCTTCTTTCAGTTCTCGCAGGGCTTCCACAACATTTTGGATATGCCCCATGAACACTTTGCATAAGATATAGACTGAAACTGTCAATGAGTGCAATCTCCCTTTCTGGTTACTGATGCCTTCACCCGGCACACTGTGATTAAAGGTTTTCTTATCTTTCCTACTCCTAGGCATTTGAAGGACCTAAAATCCACGTGATTTCTAAATGCGATGATGTTTGATTAATCAACTATACTCAAACTAGATCTTCAGTCATTGCTTCTACTTTCATACAATTGCTAATGAAATCATCAAGGGCATAACGTTCACTTCCAACACAATGTTTTACTTCGACTTGCGCTGAATGGATTGCTAGTAGAAGTGATTCTCTAAGAGCCATTTTCACAGGCATTCCCGCCACAATATACTGTGAAATCTGTTCTAACAATCCCTTTGCTAAAGGCAATGCTGGTCCTCTGGCCTGTACTGTGATTCGCCGCATAACTGAATCAATTAACCATTGAGGTTTTTTCATTCCTGTAATCTCCGCATTCTCACTTCTAGATAGTAACATTACTTAAACTACACACCGCGGGTGAATGCTATTTCGAACACATTGCTCATCGAGTTTCCGTATTCCGCTCCTCGGAACTATCCGAAATGGGATTCTCCAATAATCAGAGCTTGCATTGACCCGAGTTCTGAGTATCTTAGAATTTTCGCTATTGAAGGATAGATCACCATATTTGTAATCTATTTTACAGGTAGATCTAGCTTGTTCAGATATTACTCCATTTTTCTGAACACACTAGAAAATCTGTGATTTCTGGACCTTCCAACACGCAATCGGGAAGCAGTCAACAGTCTGTCAGTAAAAATGAAGTTCTACAAATTAAGAAGAATTATTCTAACAAGGTGCATTTGTTTTGCACCCACATTTTATCCAATGGTGCTTCGAATAGAAATCCTTAAAAATTCCTTAAATCCCGCGCGCATCTGTCATGACCCCAGTTGAAGTAAACCAATCTAACCAAAATCCTGAGACGCTTGTGACTACTCTAAGTCAACACGAGTTCGTCTCCTTATCGACAATGGGTGACAGCACCCAAATCGCTGTTCGTACATACCAAAATCAAGGTGTTGTTTGCTGTGATATCCTTGTGTTTCGGGAAGCCAATAGGACTGGTAAAGCGCTCCAGACAGAGGTTGCTCTTCTTATACAAACGTTAGAACATCTCCAAAGTCAGCTTCCAGCTAGTATTCACCACCTGAATTCCACCTTTCAAAGCCATACCATCAGTTTTCTTGGTAGAAAAGCCCATGTCCTCACAGATAGCACAGCACAATCCCTATATTGCCAGATGGTTCCCCTTATCCTCTATCAAACCGATGGCATTTTTCCCTCCATTAGGGAACAAGCCGCTTTCTATCCAGTCCAAGTGATACATACCAGCCATCTTGGCGAATTTCTAACTCACAATCTTCCTCAACGAAGTTCACCCCCCGATGCCCAAAACACAAACGTTCACGAGCTTAAAGAATCTAATCAAAAGCTTGGGCTTTCCTTGATTCTGTTCCCGCTATTCCTTGGGCTTTCTGGAATCTTGGCAAGTCTTGGCTTTCTTCCAATTGCTTTAGTGACACTAGCTCTAGGAATCTTGGGACCGGTTATTCTCATTCATCGAGCAACAAAATCATTCGAGCAATTTCGAATTCGTAATATGATCCCCGTCCAAGCTGCTCAACCCCTTAGAACCTCAAATCTTCAATCTAACCAAGATGCAATTGAATCTGAAACATTACCTCATCTCAGGTCTACTCATCCACCCACCTCTGCCCCCGATGTGACAAATAACGAATCGGCTAGGGTCCCCTCTCATCGAGGTCGAATGGAAAAATCGGAGGGTCTCCATCAATAGGGGTGACAGGGTGCAAGCGACTTTTGATCTCTTTGTTTTGGCAATGCTATTAGACGCCATGATCTATATTCCCCTTTTTCTCATCGCTAGCTTAGTCCTGATGAAACTCATCGATGTTTTAAGTAGACGCCTTGGGACACTAATCCGCTACCTCGCACTCCCCGGTATCGTACTTCATGAAATTTGTCACGATCTCTTCTGCCGTCTGACCGGCATTCCTGTTCTCGAACATCGTATATTTCTTGGAAACCATGAAGGGGTTGCTGGAGGCGTAATCGTTGATGTTGATAAAATTCGGACCTTTACAAGCAGTATTCTTGTGGCTTTTGCTCCCCTTATCATTCTCGCGTTTGGTTTGTATTTGTTACTTTCATCCTGGCTGGTCCTCCCTATGCATCAAGGGCTGGTTTTCTATTTTGCTTTCTGTTTCTTTATCGGTCTCTCACCAAGTAAAGCAGATGTCCAACTTGTCATCTCTGTTGCCAAGAATCGACCTAGTCAGACTTTTCTCGAACTGATCCTCCTTTCCCTTCCTCTTATTGCTGGCTGCTTATACCTGGTGATTGTCTCACTAACCGAAGCAACATTTTCAATTATCCTTCTTGGTGGTACAATTATCGGTAGCAGTGTTCTGGCCCTAATATTTTGGCAACTTCTCAAACCATACCGAAATTTATAAAAAATACCATAATCCGCCGCGCTCCTGTTCATCGATAATATTCTCACGTGATACTTTATGTTTAGTGATGTGAATGGGCTCAGTTTGAAAAGAAAATCCCCACTGCTTTCATTTCTTTTCATATCTTTACTGGTCTCAGTTAGTACTTTCCTTCCCATTACAGCTGCGGATTCCGTAGAAACCAACAGCAAACCAATGAGCCCGAATCAAGTACGAAATTACCACCTCATGGTGGTTTCGCGTTATGACAATCTCTCTAGTTCATATTGGGGTGTTGTTGAACTTATTTTAAATTCAACCGCTACTCATTTCTACCTAGGTTCTTTAACATGGAACCTTACGTGGGATGAAGGAACCACTTGGACTACGAATTACGCCTCCTACACGTATAGCTTGAACCGCAGTTACCAGTTCGCAGGTCTCACTCTTTACACAGCTTGGTGGGTCCTTCCTGGGCTTCAGCTGGGAGATCAGATTCGTATTGATGGCGATGCTCCTGTAACTAATAATTTTCTTCGCACAGCCCCTTTTACGGTAACCGATTTGGTTTCACTCCACATCAACGAAGCCTATTATTTGTGCTGGCAACTCACCTATTTCTCAAATCAACTACAGTCTGAAACCTATTATTACGAATTTCATACAGGCATTCTTATCAGTGCCACATCACTCCTATTCGGAGGCTCCCGGCCAGTTCATGAAGCCCATTTATGGCTCTCTTCGTCATCTCCCTCCCTTCCTCAAATTCATATTCTCTTTCATTATTGGATAAATTATCAATCAATCATCCTAGCCTTCCTTGGAGCCACATTAGTAACGGTTCTCTTCTATTATCTCATCCAATATTTTCTTCCAACACATCGAAAACCTCCAATTTCTGCACCAATGAGCCAAAATGCTTAAAAACAAACCAAAAACCCCGCTCCGCCAACCATTCAAAAGAGCTCACAGATTATGCCGCGCTACATACACTGGATCTGTCATATTACTCTCCTTTGTCTTTTTCTTCTTCCTCTTCTCAGCGACCGCCCGTTAACTCCCTTCGAAGATGTAGACACTAAGTTGAGCGCATTATCACCTCCTGACAAAATTCAAGCATTCGATCAATCTCCAACCACCTCCTCTTCTTCAAATTCCCCTTTATCAGCAATCCCCTCCAGGGTACTTCCAGCACCAGATTATGCCCCATTGCAAATCACATTCGGCAATCTCATGCTTATTTATGGTGATTATGTAAATGAATCCTATCAGGAACCAGTAGAGGCCTGGACTACTCTCTTTCAAAACCTCGGCTTCAACACCACTATCTCGCACATTAATAACCTCTCCTACACCACAGGATGTGATCTAATCATCGTTACACCGAGTGTAGGAACAAGTGGGGCTTCATTTGGAGTTAGCCAGAATGCAACAGACATTCTTAGTAATTATTCACAACCGATTTTACTTCTCGGATATGGTCATGAAGTGCTAGATCGCCTTTACGGTTTTGATCCAGTGAATCACTTCATTCCCTCAATTGAACGATATCTATGGTCACCCCTTAACACCTCTCAGATTTTCTCTCTCCCCCACAATATTCCATTAAACAGTGGACGGTATGGGCTCTATTCACAACTAGTCCATTATGATGCCTATCGCAAAACAGCATTACCTGATAAAGCAGAAATATTAGGAACAAACTTTGATGGCTCAGGAGTTCAGCTACTCTGGTTTCGCAGCCTCGCCAATAATCCCTTCATTTACTATTGGGGAATCGATCAAGTAGAAAGCCTGAATATTTATGGTCGACAGTTTTGTGAAAATCTCCTACACTGGTTAATCCGTCCAACTCTTCAACAACGACTCGGGAACACGCTTTCCACTTGGCAATTACCCTTAAAGGCAAACGAAGAATATTGGAAAGTTCAAGGCGCAGGTGGATTTGGGTATCCCCTTGAGCCATCACTCCGCCTTTCTTATTATGTGACCGATATAATTGAATCCTTCAATTTAGCTGTGAATATCTCCAGTTTTGCATCATGGCTCGCAACCTGCTATAATCCCCTTTTCGGTTACTTTGAAGATTTGGCAAGTCCACAACTCAACGATCGTTGCATGACCACAGCTATGGGTGTTCTTATGGCAGAGGCATTGAATATTCTTGACCAATTTAACCAGACTCGGATCAGTACGTATCTGGCTTCATGTCAAGATGCCATATCAGGAGGATTCTTCACTGAGTTCGGTGCACCACAGATAACACTGGCTACGACTTGTTTTGCGCTGGAAGGCTTAGCAGCTCTTGGCCAACTAAATGCCATTGATATTTCAGCGGCAATCGATTTTGTTGTTGCCTGCCAAGAGCTGAACCCCATGAATTCTGAATATGGCGGTTTCTATTCTACAGCTAGTGGTGGCTTTAGTGCAAGCCTGATTGAAACCTTGCATGCTCTCAAAGCCCTTGTTCAACTTAACGCCCTAGATGCAGTCAATCAAACTGCCCTCCTCCTTTTCCTTGCTAGCTGTGAAGAACCCGCAGGGAGCAATGTTTTCGATACGAAATATACCATGGACTCTGAGGAGTGGATCCTTGGCACTTCCTGTGCTCTCCAAATCCTTTCCATTCTTGACCAACTACCCCAGTACAATTCAAGTGTCAGTCGCACATACATTTTAGCAAATCAATTTCCTAATGGAGGATGGGGGCGTGGTGATTTCCTCCATGATTTTCACAACTCACCCGATGAAACCTGGTACGGTGTCCAAGCGCTTGCCTTGACCGGCGGATTAGGTCTCACTGAACCCAATCTACTCCAATATCTAACTCATTGTCTAACGGGTTGGGGCGGGGCTAGCGAACCAGTTATTTTTGGCGATTTTTTGTCAAGCGTTGATGTTATCCAGACTTTATGGCAGGTTGACGGATTGCGCTTTTTGAACTTTTCAGCTTTTCTGAGCTATCTCGACAATTGTTGGTCTCCAAGCCGTAACTCTTTTACAGCTCATCAACTCCCCGCTTCCATAGGAGCTGACACGGACACACCAACTCCTGATCGTATCGCCATGGAAACGGGAACGTTTGGGCCACTCTATCATTATGGGTACAGCCAATTGGCAGCAAAGTTAGGGCTAACCTATGAACCTTGGACTACACGCGCTATTCATATCCGACAGGAAATTGAAGATTGCCAAACAACGGCTTTAGGATATACAGGGATGTTGGGAATTCATCATCTCTATGTCGGTCACGAAAGTAATCTAACTTTTCGCTTCGATACAACATGCTGGAATTTATTAGCTCATCAAGGATTAGGTGGACTGCCCACAGATTTGAAAAATGCATCAGCCATACTTGCCTACTTAACCAGCTGTCTACACGAAAATGCGACTCATCAATATTTCCAGGACCTAGCCCATGCAATTCGTCCACCAGCCCAATGGCGTGCTGCTGATGGGTATCTCGCCGAAACCTGGCTTGGATTACGCGCTTATGCCTATCTGAATCCTTCGCTTGCAGGGCTCAATGGAGACAAACTAGCGTTCTTCGCTAGGCAGTATCTCCACGAGAATGCTTCTCTACTTAGCATCTATTATGCCACTGAAATCTTGTATTTTCTAGTTGAAATGGGACTCAACCCCAATGCATTCTACGGTCTTGATTGGTCAATCATTCATGACCAACTTCTCACCACATTTTCATATGAAGGATTAGTCACAGACCCATTTCTTCCTCAAGGAAAATGGAACCCATATCTGGTCAGGTTAGGAACAGAACTGATTCAACGCATGAATCTTCTCACTGATCTAGATGTAAGCCCTATCCTCGATCTAACGCAAATCACCTCTCCTCTCGGCAATGTGACTCTCGGCGCTTCTTTCACTTTATCAGCAACAGTAATCGAAACGCACTGGGGTCAACTACCTGACACAATCCATATCCAAACCGTTCTCTTCAACACCTCCTTTCTCAGTTTCTGTGGACTTAATCCTGCTGGCTCTTTCATGCTTCAAGACCTCATTCCCATCAACCTAAACGCACTAGGTCCTCAGAACCTCACCCTTTTTGCCCATTCTCCCGGTTCAATTCCGGCCTATTCAATTATCTCCAGTTTCTGTACCGGCTGGGGCACGCTTTCACTCAGCACTACCCTTGTACCTGGCACATCGATTCCTCGAAGCATTCCACTTAACGTCACGGTCAACATTGGACTTGCAGGTGCAAGTTTACCACAATCTCCAATTGCAAACGGAGCTGTTGTATTGACTCTATTATCAACGCCAGAAACCTATGGCGCAAGCTATGTCGGAGCAAGCCAGTATCACGTATCCATTCCAACCCAAAACCTTAGATCTACCAGCTATATTCTCCGTATCAACGCTAGTGTACCTTACTGTACTTTCTTCACCGAGACAATGACAATTACGGTAATAGTGTTTGATACCACCTTAGACATAGAAAACATACAACCAGCAACTCCAGTTCTGTTTGATCCTGTGGCAATAGGAATTAGTCTCAGGAATGAAAACGGCACAAAACTCACGGGTTATAAGGTCCTTTTCAACCTTACTCGGCCAGGCGACTCCATCCCCTATCATTCTGTTAGCTTAACCACTAATCAAACCGGACTAGTGCTAGGCTCATGGATACCCGACGAAGTAGGACAATGGCAGATTAGTGTACAATTTGTCGAGTGCGATATGTATAATGCTTCTCAGACAACTACAGTGATCCAAATTAATCGTCGCCCCCTTGCATGTACTATCAACATACTCCCCTCCTCCACATTTTTCATCGGCAACCAGAGCTATTTTCAGATCAAGGTTTCAGATGCCCTCAATGGCTCTTTCCTCTCCAATTTAGTTGTTAGCCTCTACGACGATGAGACCCTCTTAGACACAACCACAACCAATGTATTTGGCGAAGCTACCTGCCATTGGGTTGCAAGTGGTTTTCTCGGTTACCGAGAATTACGCCTGACAGTCACTGAGACCCCAATCCATAGCTCCTGGTCATCCTCACCTCTTCAAGTTCTTCTTCGGGATACCACCTCCCTTTCGATCACTAGTAACTCAACGCACCCCTATGCAGGTGACACTATCTTCATCGAACTCGATGTAACTGCCAATTCTGCTCCCTCTCCAAATGGTACGGCTATCCTTTACTGGGACGGATTATGGCGGCAGGAAATCACCATCACCAGCGGGTATGGTGAAACTACACTCGCAACACAGTATTCAGATATCGCTGGGGACCATCTAATCGTTGTCCTCTTCGGGCAATTGGACTCTCCCGACATTTATCACGAAAGCCAGACAGTTCTCCTCATAACATTACGTGAAGTCGTTCTGCCAATGCTCGAACTAACTGTTGACCCCTTGGAGATAGATGATATCCTCTTGCAGCCAACTATCCAGATCGGAGTTCAACTGTCTTACACCAACGGCACCCTTTCTTCAGGCCTAACAGCCAACTTAACCGTGCACTTACTAAGCCAGGATGGCACGCTCCTCCACGCTTTCTCAATCATAACCGATTCCACCGGCATCGGTCAACTAACAATAATGACACCCCTACCTGGAATCTACACCATCATAGTTCGCTTCGAAGGAAAACGTGGGTTTGCTCCTTGCCAGGCTACCACTCCCTTCTTAGTTCGATATTCCATCTACCGCATTAGTAGCCTAGATACTTCCCTTCTCATTTGGTCCCTCACCGCGATGATTCTCGGAGTAATAATAGGCAGTTTCCTATTCATACGTCAGAAAAAACGATTAAATGACTTCTTAAGCCGCATTCAATCTCCTCAGAGTGCCATACCTGAGTCATCTCAAGACTTACTCCAACTGCTTGCCGATCAACCTGCTGAAACGAACTCTACTGATTTTCTAAATGATGATTAAGATGCCAAGACGGTACAAAGTAGTACAATGTCCCCACTGTTTAGGATACACCTACATCCCTGTTGGCGTCCACCGTAACTCTTGCCCTCGCTGTAGAAAGAAACTCGCGCTTCACACACTTCCAGGAACTATAGTCGTCAGCCTCATAGAAGCACAAAAACAGGTCCAACAAAAACAAAATGCCTTTCATAGGCCACGCCTCCCTGAAACGGGTTTTCGCCCGGCCGAACAAGTTCTCCAACTTCTTCGCTCATATCACTCTGATATCTCAAAATGGTTACCCATTCATGAGCTATTCCAACGTTCAATCGAAGCAGGACTCCTTCCCAAAGAAGTGCAGGAGGCCATTGAAATCCTCCAAGCTTCAGGCTTTCTTGAGAAACGGGAGGACACCATTCGTGCCATCCCACTCAATTAATTTTTCTGAACAAACTAAACCAAATGCGTTTCCCAAAGAAAGCATCTTTGCCGATGAGCCACCTACCGGGTGTTGGTCTCTCGACTGTGTGTTGCCAAAATCAACGACTTATCTAACAGATCTCACGTTTTCTAGAGTGTTTAGAACTTTTGATATGATAATGTCTCTTTTAGGCTAGGGCTAAACGAGAAGCTAGTTCTTTTGTATTTATACCATCGGTTTTTTCCCACCAAGATTCTCTCTTGTAGCTTGAGTCCTGTTGGTCACCGTAACGTATATAAACGAACTAAATTTCGCCAGGACAGCGAAGAACCCATGAGACGCGTCACAGTTCTTACGCTAGTATTCATTAGTTTACTACTTAGTAGTATTGCTTCAGTGCACCCTTTCACAAAAGCGTGTTTTCCTGCGTCTCTCGCTACCCCTGATGCCTGGTCACCAGTTACGGTCTTACCCTCTCCGAATTCCTGCTCTGCTTCTCCACCCGTATCGTCCCCTCCATCCGTCGCTTATCTGACCAACGGCTCAAATCTAGCCTTTTGGCAGCGAGAAATGGCCACTTGTGTGAATGCGACACGTCTAATGGGTCTTCTCACTTTACTTGCGGGCTATAATAGCCGACATCCCTTCCACCCGGATGCAAACGCCTCCATAGATTTTATAACATCCTATCTTTCATCGATGGGAGTCTCATACATTAGTGACTGGTTTTATATCCCTAAAGCCACATGGAACGGAACCACATACATCAACCAGAATTTCTGGACACGGAATCTGTATGTTACACCCTGGGGCATTAATGCCTCCGCCTCTACAATCATAATCACTTGTCACCTCGATTCTGCTCGGTATGATCTGCTAGGTCTAACAACCACCCTAGCTCATGGGGCAAATGATAATGCTGCGGGTATTGCCACCCTCCTTGAAGCTCTTAATATTCTTGTTGCCAATCCAGGATCCTTCAACAAGTGGAATGTGTTGTTTGCATTCTTAGGTGGCGAGGAAGGGAATGGAACTCAATCCTTGTGGGGCTCACATCAACTCCTTTCTCATGGTCTTCGGTTATTAGGTATCAATCCTACAACAACCTTTGTCCTTAATATCGATGAAATTGCTTACGCTGGACTCGTCTGGCCCACCTTCCTCGCTCTATACTATTTTTCTGAGGAATATGTTACCCCCATTCAGCATAGCCTTCTCGAAACCTCATTTAATCTGAACATCCCATTAGTAGACACGCAGACTTCACGAATCGAAACTCTAGATGATCTCCATCACGATTTCGCCTGGTGCATCTCCGAATGGACCTTCCATACAAACGGAATGCCTACGGTGACTATCTCAACCAATCAATATCCGGATCCCTACAAACATTCTCTCTATGATGGGATATCCCATTGTAAACTCATTAATCTCGTGAATACGACTCAGCTAATCCTCGGTCTTGTTTTAGATTTCGCCTTCGACGTGCCTCCCACACCTCCGAATAATTCAGAGGACTGGGTTCCGCTCTTCGAGGAAATCGCCCACATTACAATCACTGATTACTTAGACCCACGACTTTGGCAATATCAAGCACTAATCATTGATCCATTACTTCTTATTGATGCTGTAATGGTTCAACACATAACACAATTTTCCCTTCCTCTCCTCGCGTTAGGTAATGGAGGCGCTCTATTTTTGCACCATTCTGCGAGCCTCACCATTACAAATATTGGTACGACTCAACTAGCAGTGGATGGGCTTAAAGCATTCCATCCCGTCATCCAGAGTTCTTCACTCCTTGATGGTTCCGCTGCTCAGTTATTCCGAAACTGCTCAACGGTTCACGCAGTTTCAATCCACAACTCAAGTCTGGTACTGGTAGGGAATACAATATGGTCATCCCTAGCGTATTTTCCTCCGGCTTTAACATCTATTCCAGTTCTTTTTCTAGGACCTAATCTACCTAGCACTTCAACTGCACAAGCAACAGCTGAAAATGGGCTAGCCTGGTTACTCGAAAAAAATAAAATCGGAATCAGACTAGGACTCGACCAACAAGACCCAGTTGTAGGCACCACTTCGAAACTCTATGTATTCGTTGGCGATCTCACCACCTGGGTTGGTCTAGGAGACCGACTGGTCCACCTTAACTTGACGATTCAAGGGATCTCAGAGGAATTCCAGGTTATCACAAATGGAACAGGGGTTGCGTCTCTCCCGCTTTTCTTAAAAGCCCCTTTGCCTTACTTGATTCGTGCGTCCTCCGCATTAGCGCTAGAAAGTCAGTTTATCTTTATTCCCCGCTCATTATGTTCGGCACACCTCGAATATCTGCCGTCCATCCAACAGGGAGAACTTCTCCCAATTTTGTGTAAAATTAATTCATCCTGGAAGTCCACTGTCTATGTAAACCTCAGTCTCGCCGCTGAAGAGGTTGGATTCGCCTCAAAACCAAATCTCCTTCTCATCCCCGGTGAGAACGTCTTTCATCTTACTCTTGAAATCCGACCAAGCTGCACCCCAAGCACCTATAATCTCTCTCTTCTGATTTCCGCTTCCTCTCTCATCTTCCTGGCTGACCAAGTTCCCCTAGCTGTGGAACCCGCTTTCATTCTTACAATTCTTGAAAAACCTGACACGACCCTGCAAAATCAACTTTTCTCAATCAAGGTGAATCTCACCAACTTAGGAACACAAACTCGCGTCTTTGATATTGTAGCAGATTTGAATTTCTGGGGATTCATCCAGGTTATCGTCCAAAGTAACACCACCCGATCAATTGTCCTCCAACTCCGATATATTACCACAGTAATCACGGATACGGGAGTTCGTTCATTATCCCTCGCACTCTTCGCAAGCGACCAACGAATCCTCACTGTTGAAAGTCCTATCTATGTGGGTTATTCTACAATGAACCTTATTCTCACACTACTCCCTCCCGCTTTTCTAATCGCTCTTTGTATTATTGGAATTGTGTGGTTAAGAAACGGAAAACGTTCTCAACGCCAGAATCAGGCTAATAGCTCTCTTCCTCTCCAGTTTGTTATTCCTGGAAATCAGAGTATGCAATTTCAATGGGGAACAAATAGGGATGAAACCGGATACCAATCCCCCCTTACTCCTCAAACCATGAACCAATTAACTCAAGTTATCCAGAAACTGAAACTAACCACGAGAAACAAGAATGGCAATTCAAATGACCGTATTGTTCTTGCTTGGGAAAAGAAAGGACAAGAACTCCACATCATACTGCAAAACAAAAATCGAGAACTCGTTCATCAGCTACTCAAACTACTCTCAGAATCAACTTTTTCACAGAATGAAATAGGTGATCGCCATGAACCTTAGCTGGTATTCTCTACCTGCAATGGTAATTCTGTTTATCTTTTTCCTTGAAATTATCATCACCTTGCGAATCTATCGAAAACATCGAAGCCATCAGAAAACCAGAATCCGAGATAATCCATCTTTTCTAATAGTGACCAGTTCACACCCACCATACCAAAACAGTCACAGTGATCAACCCGTTTCAGATTTGACTCCTCAACTTACCAAACTTATTCTTACCAATCCGCCAACATCTTCCTCTAGACAGCAAAATTACCGACTCAATTCTTGTGTATGTCTAGGCAGCGTCTTCACCCTAACCTTTCTCCTCATCAATTATTCTATCCGCCCCATTACCTATGCCTGGACCCTTCTTCTGTTTCCCGTTCTCATTCCCCTCCCCTTCCTCGTTATCCCTGCACTTTTCGATTTTAGGTCCTATACAACCTTTAGCAGTCTATTCGGTGGACTAGTCTTAGGGGCCATTGCTTATCTCCTATTATTAGGGTGAAATGAAAATATATGCGAAACCAAAATCATTGTATCAAAACCCTACACATAAACTCAAACACTCATAACTTATGCTCATTCTAGTTTTTCCCGACACAATTCATCGAAAGACTACGTTTTGCTAGGTCTTTTGGTAAAATTCAACTGATGAACAAATGACCAGTTCTCCTCAGTCTAAACGCTAAGTTAACTATCACTTCCTAAACTTCTTATGGCTCAGATGTGTAGCTACAATGTACGAAATTAAAGGAGCTAAAAGATGAGCACCGCTCGACTTGGACGTGTAGCAAAAGAGGCACTCCTATTGATACGCAAGTTCATGAGTCAGGGTGATTTTCAACGTGCCTCTAATGCTGCTCTTAAGGCCGCTGAAGCGTTTAACGAACTCGCCAAACATTCCACTGGTTCAGCGTCCAAACTTGCATATCAGCGAGCTCGAGTTCTCGTCGAGATTACTAAAGCTCTTCGACTTGAAGAACCTCTCCCATTACGCCTGGTCGATGCCCTTGACAGCTTTTTCCCTGAGGATCAAGATACTCCATCTGTCACATCTGCTATTGAAGAAGAGATTGAAAATTCTACAATTACTCCAGCCGAAGAAATCGAATCAACCAGAGATGGACCTGTACAAGAATTCGTTAATGATGCAGGAGCGATGCAACATCAGCTCCTAAATGGAATATCTATTGCTCACACCCTAGTAGAGATGCTAGACCGAGCAACTCAGAGTATTCGGATCATGGTGCAAAACTTTACAGATGTTAAAACCATAACTGTTGGAACAGAATCCTGTGAAGTGAACCTTCTTAACCGCCTAATCGCAAAAGCGAATCAAGGTGTTAAAATCCGAATCATCATTCGTGAACCAGAAGCGTTTGGGGCTGCATCTAATCACTTCCAAGAAGCCGTCGAAAAACTCCTCCAGGACGCCCCTTCGATTGAAATCCTCGTCTGTGCTCAAATGCATATCAAATCCATCATCATTGACGAGTCTGAAGTCCTTGAAGGAAGTGCCAACTTCACAGCAAAAGGATTATCCGGAATCGGCGAGCAAGCCACTTGGACCAACAATACTGAATTCGTCACCCAATTTACTCAGCGATTTGACCAATATTGGGTCCATCAAAGCTCCGAATGTACTGAATGTAAAAAACGGACTTGTGAAGTACATCCCCTCTCTCGACGTGCCACACAATAGGTGCTTTTTCTGATAGTAATATATTGTCCCTTTTTTTCGTAATGAAAGATTTATCCCGCTGAAGAGAGAATTCGTCTCTACTTATATGGAAAAACGGTATTTTAAAAGATATTTTCCATTAAAAGACGTTTAAAACCGTTAAAAATAGAAATAGAGATTTTACGACATCTATACAGTGGTTTTAAGGGATTTCTATCAGTTATCGATATCCCATCGTGGACTTTAAATAAAAAACAGAGACACACAATTTCTTTCAAGGGCAACCGCCGAGCAGGGGGCGAATCAACGCTTGGCGACTACGGCACGTACACAACACACCGCAAAAGAAAAACTCACCTCAAATCAACGCCGGCACCACCGGCAAGAAATCGCGAAACGATTGAAAGCTATTCAGCATGATATTAATCAGTTGACAGACAGTACACCGCCCATTCCTACGCGAATCCAATTTTATGACGATGACGCTCTCAACAGCCCACGCTTCTGTGGATCATATGAAAAGGGAAAATTCCATATTGCCTCCCAACTCGTGAATCGCCCCCTCCTCCTTGAAACAGTCCTCTACCGAGAAATGTACACCACCTTGCTCCCTCCCATCGTAAAGAGTGTTGCCGAGAGTGGGGATTTAGGTATCCTTTGTGCCTATCATCACACCACTGAAACAAAGCTCAGCCAACTTTTAAAATTGTGGCAAGTAGTTTCCCCGCGCCAGTTTTTTGGCGACATAATCTACAATGCACCATTCTCGTTTCCACTCTTCAACCGAGTAACTCAAGGAACATTTTTGAAACGCATCCTTCCGTATTTCGATGAACTCGAACCAGCTGTCACTCCTTTAACCTCACGAGAATATGTCGATTTGCTAGAGACCTTTATGCTCAATTACGCCTCCCCCTTGAACGAGCAAGAACTACGGGTTCTTCATTTGATGATCGAGAATCCCACCTCGACTCTACGACAGCTCCAACAAATTTCATCCTATTCACTAGGTACTCTTAGTAACTACTTGACTAATTTTCGTGAAAAACTCCTTTTCTCCCGATTCTACCGCATAAACTATCCAAGGATACGTTTGAACCATATTGCGGTACTCGCTTATCCTGCTCCTGGAAGTCGAATCTTACGGTATCTTGAGCAATGCCCCTATCTTCGAAAAATACACCGATTTGGAGGTAGTGGTGCCCCCTATCTTCTCAGTTACACACTTCCTCGGTTACGCCTTCGACGGTTGCAAGAATGGTTACAAGAATTGGTAGGCCTTGGGCATCTTCTACGTTATCGTTTCTACCCCTTGAGTGGGGTATTCAACGGGTATAACCTTCGAAGCTACCTCGCTCACGAGGCAGATGTTCCTGTAGCAGAACGATTTCGCTGGATAGCTTGGGTCCGGTATCTTCGTGATGTTCTAATCCGCGAAGGATATG
>JABXGX010000230.1 GCA_016550405.1 archaeon
AGGGATTACGCTTCTCCGTCGTCTAGCAGAACAAGGACAATTTCTCCCAGCGAGAGAATTCCTCAAGAAAGAAGGAGTCACAGACCTTCATCCAAGTCAACCATGTGATATATGTGGCGGGGTAATGAAGCAACTCCCTAGGGCGGCTCAAGCTATCATTCGTGCTCTTAAAAATTGGGAGTTGAGCTCGATTCTTATTGGTACTAGGGTGAGTCCATCAATCATCGAAACCGAAGAACAATTGCGGAGTGAAATAGAAATCAATATGGGTGAACCGATTAAAGCGGAACTGAATCGGGAAATCGGAAAACTTGTCACAACAAAATTGAAACTTGATGTTAGCTTTGACGACCCGGATATTGTAGCATTAACTTGCATCCCTGAATTTGACGTTGAGTTAGAGGTTCACTCGTTATTTATCTACGGGCGATATCAGAAACTTGTGCGAGGTATTCCACAGACGCGCTGGCCTTGTCGTGAATGCAAAGGTAAAGGCTGTCCACGATGCAATGAGACAGGAAAAATGTATGCCGAGTCCGTGGAAGAGCTTATTGCCCCAGGTGTACTCCAATTCACAGAAGGAACAGACGTAAAGTTTCATGGAGCAGGCAGAGAAGATATTGACGCCCTAATGTTAGGTACTGGTCGTCCCTTTGTTATCGAAGTGCTTAACCCCCGAATCCGCTCCATATCCTTAAAACAGGTTGGATTGCAAATCAACAAATCGGTTAAAGGGAAGGTGAAAGTACACAAGCTCCGCTTTGCCAACAAAGAAGTCGTTCAGCGGTTGAAAAGTTCAGCCACTTCATCCAAAAAGCTTTATAAGGCACTCGTCCATGTTGAGGCGTCCATCTCCCAAGATACGCTAAAAGCCCTTCAAGAGCTCTCCTTACCGCTAGAGGTGAATCAACGAACCCCTCAGCGAGTCAGTCACCGTCGGTCCGATAAGGTGCGGAAAAAGCGCGTCGATACCATCGAAGTCATCCCCATTGACCCCAAAACCTTTGAATTAACTATCCGCTGCCAAGGTGGGCTCTATGTCAAAGAATTTATATCGGGTGATGAAGGACGCACTGTACCAAGTATCGCAGAAATCTTGGGCACTTCAGCCGAGTGCACTCAGCTGGATGTAATAGCTGTCGAAATCGAGGAGGATAAACTACCATGGTAAAACGATCTCACGGATACCGTGTGGGTAGCCGTAAAATGATGTCAAAGAAAGTTCGTCAACGTGGCATGCCTAGTCTAGGCAAGCTGTTACACACATATGAAGAGGGAGACCTCGTTGACATCATCATTGACCCCGCAATTCATGGTGGTCAACCCCATAAACGATATCATGGTCGCGTTGGGAAAATCAAAGGGCAGCGTGGCAAATCCTATGAAGTAGAAACTACCTTGGGAAAGAAAAATATTCTTCTCATTGTTCGCCCTGAACATCTCCGACCAAGTGGGAGTCAATCAAAATAGGTGGGGAAAATTCATGTC
Source organism: archaeon (assembly GCA_016550405.1). Next base: position 1,489 of record JABXGX010000230.1, read on the forward strand.
AAAAGAAATCATCGAATCACAGCCACTTACTCTGGCAGAGGTCAAAACCATCCTCACCAAACGTGGTAAGAAAGCCGAGCTTAGTTATATTCAACGTGTAACTTTAGATCACACGGTCAAATTTTCATCCCTACCAGCTCGTAGCGCGAAATCATTAGTGAATGCCTTGGTGAAAAAATACGAAATGGAAGACACTCTTGCCATCCAACTCGTTGATATCAATCCAACAACTACTGAAGAACTTGCATCTTTTCTTGCGAGAGCCCCTCGCACATACACTTCCGACGAAGTATCCGATATTTTGGAGCTAATTGTGTCGTCGGTGAAGAAGGAGGCAGCAAAGAAAAAGAAGTAGCTCCGTGCGGCAAACGGGAAAAAAGATAAACCCGCTGCACCTTCTTTAGATTACTTTCATGAGGGTAGAACATGACAACACGTCCACCCACGAAGAAGTTTGAAGAATATGCCTACGTTTTAGACCATTTGCCACGTGGGTACCCAGAGGACACTCGACCAATTTTCAAAAAGGACCCTATCGTTCAAGCCGTAGGAGATACCTACTTCACACTCCTTGAATTGGTTCCCAGAAAAGGCGCACGATTTAATCCACAGGAATCCATCTTCATCGGACGTGATCGTCGAGAAAAAATTGATCATGTCAAACGCCGGATAACCTTTGATGTTCTTACAGCCACAGCTCGAAGTGAATTGCCTTTTGTGATTGAAAAATTGGTGGAAAAATCAGAACCACGCTTTGTAGACTTTTTCAATAACGCACGACCACTCACAACAAGGATGCATAGTCTTGAATTACTCCCAGGAATTGGCAAGAAACTCATGTGGGACATCCTCGAAGAACGCCGGAAAGCCCCCTTTACCAGTTTTCAAGACATTTCAGAACGCACCCAAATTCGCGCCCCCAAAGAAATCATCGTGAAACGGATTCTCATAGAATTGGGTGGAGAAGATAAGTACAATCTCTTCACCCGTAAACCTGTTGCTGAGAAAGAACAAGAACGCGATTAAATGGAGCCACTAAAATGACCCCGGGGACCCTTCTCACCCGGACGAAGCACTGGCTCAAGCAACACAATATTCGCCTATCCAAAAAGCTTGGACAACATTTCCTTGTTGAAGAAACAATACTGAACCACATCATCGACTACTCAAATCTAAACAAAGATGAGCAAATCCTTGAAATCGGTACCGGAAATGGTATGCTAACCCGAGAGTTAGCGAATCATGTTCAACTTGTCAATACCATAGAGAAAGACGCAAAGCTCTATCAAATATTGACAGAAGAATTCAAAACGGACCCACGGATTAGACTTATTCTTGGTGATGCAACAAAGATTGATTGGCCTCGTTCGGACAAACTCATCGCGAACCTCCCCTACGCGATTTCATCACCTATTCTGTTCAAATTATTTGACAGCAACATCCCAATAGCTGTGTTAATGCTCCAAAAGGAATTCGGTGACCGGTTAACCGCTCAGTCTGGAGTGAAGCAATACGGACGCCTAACAGTAATGGCAGCCTATTATTCGACGGTGGAGCCCTTAGAGATAGTTCCACCAGATTCCTTCTATCCACCTCCAGAGATCTCTTCGGTTTTGGTTCGCATCACACGAAACACGGAGCCAGCCTTTGATGTGAAAGATCTATCTCTGTTTCAACAAGTTGTTGCGGCTCTGTTCAACCAGCGAAGAAAAAAGATTCGAACCCCTTTGAAATCTTTCTTGGGTACAAGCAGGTTTCAGAAAATCGAGAAGAAGATTCCATCGTTAGAACAACGAGTTGAAGAACTAATACCGGAGCAGATTGCCGAGATTGCGAACATATTATATGAGGAAGGGATTGTATGAGCCCTTCGACTGCATTTTATGAAGATGTGTGGGTTGTAGTAGATGATGGTGTCTACGAACCTGCGGATGACACCTTCCTGTTATGTGCCAACCTAGACATCATGCCTGGAGAGAGGATGCTTGAGATTGGAACCGGATGTGGGTTAGTGGCTATTCTTGCGGCTAAGGCCGGAGCTCATGTCGTAGCAACTGATTTGTCAGAGCTTGCCGTGCAAAACGCGAGGAAGAATGTGATGTTGCATAAATTAGAATCTGTAGTTGAAATCCGCCAAGGAGATTTATTCGTACCAATTCGTTCCGATGAAAAATTCTCTCTCCTTGTATTTAATCCGCCTTATCTGCCAGGGACAACGGAAGACCCTGGATTTGATTCGGCCTGGTCAGGCGGATCCAAAGGTTATGAGATAGCAGATCAGTTTCTTTCACAAGGTATCAATCATCTTCAAGCGAATAGCCGATTATTATTAATTCAGTCTTCCCTCTCTGAGCCTGATTATATTCAAAATTGTCTCGAGGAGCTATTCCATTCAGTTGTTGTTAAAGCGACAAAGAACTTTTTCTTTGAGCGTTTATTACTATTCGAGGCAAAAGTCCCTCACTAGACTATTAGTAATAAAATTTTAGAAGAAGTCTCTGCTGATTGAACTGTGTGGAGTTCCATGCCTGTTAATTTGACCGCTGAAGCACAAGCCGCAAAACTGGCTTATGAGGAAGCAACCGGTCTAGATGAGCGAATTGAGAAGCTCGAAAAGTTCATTTCACTTATTCCCAAACATAAGTCATCCGAAAAGATGGTTGCTCTTTATAGGCATCGATTAACTGTTCTGCGGCAAGAACTAGAGGACCGACGTGCCCGGCGAAAGATTGCTTCAGGAGCTCCCAGTTACTCATTAGCGAAGGAGGGGGCAGGGCAAGTGGTTTTAGTGGGAACCACAAATTCAGGGAAAAGTGCCTTACTCAACCGCCTCACTGGTGCAAAAGCCAAGGTAGGAGGATACGAGTTTACCACCCAGCTTCCTGAGCCTGGTATTTTAAAATACGGAGGAGCGGACATCCAAATCATCGAGATGCCCGCACTCTTTGAAGGAGCTTTGGATAGTAGTATCGGACGTCAGATACTCGGCGGAATCCGGAACGCCGACCTAATCGTATTGATTATTGATCTCTCCCACCCTCCAGTCCCCCAGGTTGAATTTCTCATTTCAACGCTAGAACAAGCACGAATAAAACTCAACAAAGACCCGCCTCCAATTCGATTTGCAAAAACCGGTAGTGGAGGTACAAATATTATCGGAGCCACCTATTTTCAGGGAGATCCCGACCTCATTCGCCAGCTCCTTCGTCGTCGACGAATTCATAACTTTTCGCTTCAGTTCAGAGGGCCTGCCACTTTAGAGGATTTAGTTGAAGTGATTGATAGCCGAACAACCTATGTACCCGCGATTATTGTCGCATCAAAAGGAGATTTGGCACCAAGCTCAAAAAATTATAGGCTATTACAGGAAGAATTCAGTGACGCATTTCTGATTTTTCCGGTGTCAGTTGAAAAGAATATGGGAATCAGAAATCTTGCAAAGGGTATATTTGATGGGCTGGAAGTTATTCGGATTTTCACACGGAAAAGTTCCGGCGAAATTGGGGACAGACCTCTGATCTTACCCAATGAATCTACCGTCGAGGATCTTGCCAAACGCCTTCACAGTGATTTTCATAAAAACTTCAGATACGCAATCGTGTATCGTTTGAGTACAGGGCAAATCCGTAAGAAAGTCGGTTTTACCTTCATCTTAAAAGACCAGGATGTTATTCAAATCTTCACGTCATAGATTAAGCTTGGTTTCGTTACCACGCAAGATTAATAAGATGGCAAGATTTGCCTTACTTCCAATTCTCAGGCTGAGGCGAATAACAATGCCTGTAAGACCCGGAAAATGCTATCGCCAAATCAAACGTCCTCCCTATACCCGTAAAGAATACGTCAAGCGGATGCCAGGCAATAAAGTTGTATTATGGCGGATGGGTAAGAAACGAAACCGAAACTTCGAATTAACTTTGAGTTTAACAGCTGATGAGGCAGTCCAGATTCGTCACAGCGCACTCGAAGCCATGCGGGTTGCGGCCAACCGCCATCTCTCGCAGATACTGGGCCCTGAGGGGTATTTCTTATGGATTCGCACCTATCCCCACCAAATCCTTCGAGAGAAGAAGATGATGGCCTTTGCTGGTGCAGATCGTATCCAAGAGGGAATGCGTCGCTCCTTCGGGAAACCATTCGCCTTAGCTGCCCGTGTTAAATCTGGACAACCTGTGCTAACTCTTGAAATTAATTACAGGAACTTAGAAGTTGGCAAGAGTGCCCTACGTCGAGCCTCGATGAAGCTACCTACACCCTGTTCGATTCGACTTGATAAAGCACCTGAGGAGCTTCGCAAAAAAATTGGATTCTAGCCCAATTTGTCGCATCCAATCTTCCAACTTGAAATCAGCTCAATAGTTAGCTTGGGATTCTAAAGAAGGACCTTATATTCGCGGAATTGGGTTCCCGCATACTGACCGCGGGATCCTAAATCGTTGTTGATTTTAATTAGCCGATTATATTTAGCAGTTCTTTCACCCCGTGCAGGGGCACCCGTTTTGATTTGTCCGCATGAGAGGGCAACAGAAAGATCGGCAATGAATGTGTTTTCAGTTTCTCCACTTCGATGGCTGACAATAACGGTATAGTTATTGGTCCCAGCGAGTTGAGCGGCCTCGATGGCTTCAGTGAGTGTACCGATTTGATTAACCTTTAACAGCAATGAGTTTGCAGCACCCATGCTGATTCCTCGTTGTAATCGTTCGCTATTTGAGACAAAGAGATCATCCCCCACAATTTGTACAGCCTGACCAATTGATTGCGTTAGCTGAGAAAAGGAATCGAAGTCGTGCTCTTCGAAAGGATCTTCAATTGAGAGTAGAGGGTATTCTTCGCTTAATGCGTGGTAGTATTCGAATAAGGCTTCTGTGCTTAGTGTCTTTTCATCAATTGAGTATCTTCCCTTTGCATAGAACTCGTTTGCGGCAGCATCGATAGCCAAGCCAATCTCTGTGCCTGGTTTATATCCTTCCTGTTCAATTGCTGTAATTATTGCGTTTAGAGCATCCCGGGTCTCCTTAATGGGAGGCGCAAAACCTCCTTCGTCACCTAAATTCGCGCCTTGCGGGCCATACTTTTTCTTGAGAACTTTGCCTAGTGTTTGATAGATTTCGATACCTGCTCGTAAGGCTCGATGGAAGTTATCAAATCCCACAGGCATTATCATAAATTCTTGAATGGCTAGTTGATTGCCAGCATGTACGCCACCATTGATGATGTTCATCATGGGAACAGGTAAGATGTATTCCTCGCGTGGAACGAGATATTCGTAGAGGTGTTGAATCCCAGTATCAGCGGCCGCTTTGGCAACAGCCAATGATACTCCTAAAATCGCATTTGCACCCAGATTTGCCTTGTTGGGGGTTCCATCTAATTTTATTAATTTGGCATCAATCACTCGTTGTTCTCGAGCGTCTAGACCAATAATCGCTGGGGCAAGAATGGTAAGGATATTATTTACTGCTTTTTGAACGCCACGTCCATGAAAGCGTTTAGGATCATTATCACGTAATTCTACAGCTTCAAATTTACCCGTTGAAGCGCCAGAGGGAACCATGGCGCGTCCATATTCGTTTTGAGTCAAGATTTCAGCTTGAACAGTGGGATTGCCACGGCTATCGAGTATCTCCATGGCACGGACTTCTTTGATAATATACGGATTTGACATAGTGATGCTATCTCCAAATGCTTAGGAAATAAGGAACTCGAAGCAGTTAAGTGTTAACGATACAACGATTCTAAAAAAGGTAGAGGGCAGGAAAATAGAATGTCCACACGACTGCCCCGAAAACAAATAGAGATTTTGCTTAGTCAGCTCAAAGGGTTTCCATCGCCCAGTCCTGGGACGGAACAGTATGAAGTAACCGATACCATCGCAGCGACCATGGTGTTCACTGCAGCTACGCATGGGGATATTGAAGATCGATGCGTTTACGATTTGGGATGTGGTCCTGGACGCTTGGCAATTGGCGCGGCATTGCTCGGTGCACGCGAAGTTGTGGGTGTCGACATTGATTCGAAAGTATTAAATGTAGCAGAACAAAACGCAGTTCAAGTTGGCGTGCAAGAGCGAATAAAATTCGTCGCACAAGACATTGAGACAATCACCGCTCAAGCTGATACAGTAATAATGAACGCACCATTTGGAGTTCAACGGGTTCACGCTGATCAACCCTTTCTCCAAAAAGCCTTAGAAATTGGGAAGGTGATTTATTCCTTACATAAAGCGTCGGCAGGCGGTCGGAAATTCATCACAGGATTTGTCTCAGATCGTGGGGGACGAATTTCGTTTGTTCAGGAAATGTCCATGACGCTTCCTCGAACAATGCACTTCCATGCAAAAAAGCGACATACAATTCAGGTTGATTTTTACCGTATAGAACAAGTGGAGGAAAAAAGATGACCGGTCAACGAATCAAAGAGGGAGATTCAGTTCTTCCAGGAGAAAGATTAGGTGTAATTGAGGAGTTCCTCCCAGGCGAGGGAACCTTTCAGGATGAAGATGATGTCATCTATTCAAGCTTAACAGGCAGAGTTCACATCGATATGAAGGAACGGAAAATTAGTGTTGAAGCAACCACTCGTCAACCCGTATATCCTACACGGAATGACGTGGTCTTGGGTGTCATTCAAAATGTTACAAAGAAATCCGCGATTGTAAGCATTTTCCAAATCGAAGATACAGAGTGCCCAATTACGTTTTCTGGATATATCTTCATCAAAAACGCCGCGGGAGGGTATATTGACCAAATGCGTGATTTATTCGCTCCGGGTGACGTTATTATTGCTAGAGTTCAACAGCAAGCAGATGGTCTTGCACGGCTTTCTACAGTGGGTTCGAGATATGGTGTGATTCAGGCATACTGCAGCCGGTGTGGTGAACCTCTTCATTTACAAGGGCGACAGCTGGAATGTATCGAGTGCGGAAACTACGAAAAACGAAAGCTTTCGCAAGACTATGGTAAGGTCCCGGGTGTGGAACTGAATGAAGAAAAGCCAGTTCCAGAGGAGTAGGAGAGTCGAAATAGAGTGGCTCGGTGGACGAAAAAGAGCCTCAGCTTCTCGGTCACTGGTGCCTCAGCTCAAGTGGAGTTTATTGATCAATTGAAACGAAAGTTAAAAATTAATTTCCATATCAAAGCTAGCCCAAGCGGTGTAACCGTGACGTTGCGTGGGGATCCTGAGCAGATTCGTAAAGCCGTTAATCAGGCCCAGGCAATATATCGGGATTCCAAGGAGTTTCACAGTTAAGCAACACTTTAAAAGCAAAGTTGTGTACGGTCTGCCTGCTCCATAAAAATCTGAATGCGGAGACGATGGCTATGAATATCAACATCATCAAAAATACGCAAAAAGAACTAGAGATTGACATTGAAGGAGAAGGACATACCCTTTGTAATCCGTTACGTGAAATTCTCTTCGAAGATAAACACCTTACTTTTGCAGGATATTCAGTGCCACACCCCCTTGAGCGAAGTGCCAAATTCATTGTTCGAACGGATGGAAAAGTCAAGGCCATCAACGTTTTCAAACAGGCAGCCCAAAAGCTCATCGAACGAACCGAGGAACTCCGATCAGAATTTCAAAAAGCCTTGAAAGCCGTGTGACCCGCGTGTCAACCTTCGAGGAATTACAAGCACTTCTCGAAACTGAAAACATTCTTTCAATTGAGACTGCTATGCGACATAAAGAGCTAGCAAAATTGGGTGATCCACTTTCAAACTTGCTTTTTTCACTCGCTCTCTCTAGCCTAGTAAAACGCTTCGAGGGCGAAAAGGTCTCGGGAAAAATCCTTGCAGCAGCACTTCGACTGGCTGAGCTTCGCCACCTTGCTCCAGCTCGCCTCGATGCCCATGGGTTAGGAGATTGTGTGGAGGCAATGATTGCGTATGGATGGCTTCGAGAGTTTTTTACCATCCAACAAGCAGCCACAATTCTTCAAGAGCAGTTTCTCAAATCGGGAGTGGGTACCAAACAATCGAAGACCGAGCGTCGCGAATCAATAGCTATGGGATTTGCTGTGTTTTTACAATACATTTGGGAACAAAATCAGACTCTGAATTTAGTGTAAAGCCAATACATTCTTATGCATTTTCTTGTATGCTTTTAGACTCTGAAGCGCCGGAGATTTGGCTAAATGGAATTCTGCCCCGAATGTTCAAGCATACTCACCCCCCAAAAAGATGGGAACAAGAAGGTCCTCGTCTGTCAGAGTTGTGGTTATTCAAAACAACTTACATCAAAAACCGAAGAAAATTACCGATATGGTGACAAAATCGAGCACATTCCAGAAAAAGAAGAAATCGTCGTTATTGACGAGGAATTACAAGAACAGCGAACCATGCCTACTGTCCGTGCTATTTGCCCAAAATGTGGCCATAAAGAAGCCTATTATTGGCAGGTGCAAACCCGCTCGGGGGACGAGGCCATGACAACATTTTATCGATGCACCAAATGCAATCAAACTTGGCGCGAATACTAAATTAATTTCTAGCCCCTGAGCAGTTGGGGCAGGAACCGAATTTTTCCGCATAAGAGCCGAAGGACACTTCGGAGAAGTACAGGAGATGTGATTGCCGCTCTAATGACACGACCTTGACGATCAATATCCCCCTCACTTTCGATGAGCTGACGAGCTTTACTAGTATGAAGATTCGAAAAGAGTCGATCTAGTTCTTGATTGCTTAGGGTATTAACTAGTCGGCGTAGAAGTGCCATTAGATAGAGTTGTCGACCCCAACTACGTTTCCATGTGCGTTCATACCTGCAGAGTTCACCATGATTATAGGTTTTATTTTTTAACGCTCTATCAATGCTGGTTGCAGCCATGATTGCACAAGCCCCTCCAGCAACGACACCTCCACCGGTCGTAGCTTTAGTTTGACCCGCAGCATCTCCGATATTGACAAACCGGTGAGCTATGGTTTTGGACGAGGGACCTCCCGCGTAGACGATTCCGCCATAGCGTTTCATAATTTTCGCGTTAACCGTCAAGTAGCAGTAGTTTAGGAATTTATCGAGTGCACGACGTGTCTGTTTATGGGCTGCTGCCAGTCCAACACGGGCGTGATGTTCATCTAATGGGATTACCCAAGCAAAGAAATTCTTGGCAAGTTGATTGTCGAAAAAGAGATGAACGGTATCCGTTGGGAGTGAGACATTCGTCACTTCATATTGCAGTGCGGGGAGCATATAATCTGGTTTAGGTCGCGGAAGATTCAAAGGCTTCATCAATTGTGCATTAATTCCCTCAGCATTTACCACAAACCGCGTCCGCAATTCCTTCTTTTGTCCGTTTTGAGTCACTCGAAGTCGCATTTCACCCTGTTCCTGAAAAATGCGAGTAACACGAGTTCCTAGCTGGATTGTTGCACCAGCAATCTCAGCTTCGTGGGCTATTTGCTGATCTAATCGGTCCCGATGAAGCACAAAGGCGTGAGGTTCTTTTTTCGCCAGAGCTAGGTAGGTTCCTGAAGGTGCATGAAAAATAGATTGATGAACCCGCTGGATTATCACATCAGATCGAGGAATTATTCCATTATTTCTTAATCCCTCAATACCAATGAGTCCTGCACAGTGTACTGGCTTACCTATTTGGTCATGTTCTTCGAGGAGCATCACAGAGCGGCCTTTTCGGGCAAGTTGTCGCGCGGCAAGACTCCCTGCTGGACCAGCACCAATTACGACAATCTCAGCATCCATCGCGCTCACGGGCTCATTTCAGATATTGAAGAATATCAGACAACACCTTGATTTTAAGACTAGGGCAAATGAAAACGCAGATATGCCATGACATGATGACTAAGTACTTAAGGGATTTTACGGTGGGATGCGCTGAGATGGAAGATATGAATCCAGTGAAAAAAGCCGCCGATGATTTCGAGTACAAACAGGTCTTGGTCATTCGAACAGATTTGAAAATGAGTCGGGGAAAGATGGCTGTCCAAACGGCTCATGCAGCGGTATCTTCAGCCGAGGAAGCTCGAAAACATGCCCCCACTTCTTGGCGGAAATGGTTATGGGAGGGGCAGAAAAAGGTCGCAGTGAAGGTAACAAACGAAGCTGACATCCTTGCCCTCCAGGAAAAGGCCCAACGGGCAGGGCTCCCTGTATATTTAGTGCGCGACCGGGGGCTAACGGAGTTACCACCAGGAACCATTACTGCGCTGGGGATTGGTCCAGCTGCAACAAAATCCGTCGATACTATTACGGGCGATTTGCAATTATTATGATATGATGGAGGGAGTGCGTGCAAGCCCGAGAATACGATAACCTGATTGGAATGAAGGTGTTCACCACACAGGCACCAGGTACTGGAGGTCGCTTGAGAAAAACGCCTGAGGATTTTATTGTTCAAGAAATAGGACCCGATGGCTCAATTGCACCATTAGAAGTCTCAGATAAAGTCTATCCGGATCAATCTGGAAAACTGACGGCATTCTTTCTGGTTAAAAGAAATATTGATTCAATTCAGGCCATCCGCCTACTTAGTAAAGCGGTTGGGACCAGTTACAAGCGCTTTTCGTATGCGGGGATTAAAGACCGACGTGCAGTGACATCTCAGCGAGTTTCTTATCGGGGACCACCCCAGGATTTGGTTGGTCGAGATAACCCACAGTATATGATTTTACATCCTCATCGTGTGGCCAAACCTATTGTGCCAGGTGCATTGAAGGGTAACCGGTTTACCATTCTTGTTCGAGATATTGCTCTGCCAGCTGAAGAGACAAGGCTGCGTGTGAGTCAAATTCAGCAGGAGATTGCTCAAATCGGTGGAACGCTCAACTTCTTTGGTCCCCAACGCTTTGGCATCGTGCAACCTAATACCCATCTTGTCGGAAAGGAACTAGTTTTAGGGCACTTCGAGCAGGCGATTCGTATTCTCCTAGATGCGACTGATGATTCAGACAATGAGGCTGAAGAAGGGTTCGTCAAAGAATATACACCTCAAGGAACCTATGAGAGAGCCATCACTCATTACTTGAATAAACATCCAGGTAAATTCAAGGAAAGTTTGCGAGTATTACCGAAAGATCTAGTTCGACTCTATATCCATGCCTACCAATCCTATCTCTTCAATCTAGCCATAAGTGAACGGGCGCGCAAAAATATCTCTTTACGAGATCCAGTCTTCGGAGATTACACTATGCCCCGTTCAGGCGAAATTCATACCGTACGGCCAGTGACCAAAGAGAATTTGGCTAGAATACGACGAGAAGTCAAGAATGGAACTAGACAACTGGTTGTTCCCATTATTGGCTCAGATTTCGAACATGTCCCATTAGAAGGTGAGATGGGTACAATATATCACTCCGTTCTGGAATCGGAGCAGATTACCGCGAGTCAGTTTCGGCTCAAAGAGTTGCCTACCTTCAGCTCTCGAGGCACATTCCGTCCACTCCTAGTTACTCCGGAAAAGCTGCATATCACTGTTCTCGAGGAAAAGACTGACACGCCTATTCGTGTTCAGTTTGATCTATCTAAGGGAAGTTATGCATCTGTATTTTTACGAGAAATCATCAAACCTGAATCCCCAACCCAGCTCTGAGACATGGTGCGTTCTAATCAAACACGATTCGAATGCGTTCATTTGTCATCTCATAAATTGCATTTTCGAGCTGTTTGAGTGTGAGAGGAATATTCTCTCGTTCCCGTTCGCTAATCCGAACGATCCGTTCGAAACTATTATCCGGTAACCAGATAGTGTTAACTCCCAGAATTTTTACTGGGCGAATGAGATCCCGTAAAATATCTTGAGGATTCCGGCTTTCCTCGACAATTCGTACCTGAGTCTTTAGTTCGTTTTCCAACTGACGGAGGACTCGACGACTTGACCCGATTATTCGGCGCACATCTCCTTTCCCAACTAATACGATAAGGACGCCATCGATTTGAAATACCCGCTTGAAAGTGACGTTTTTGATTGAGGGGAAGAGATCCTCTAAATTGACGAGGGCACGAGCGACCTTTACATCAAATTCAGTAATTTCGCCTTCATCAATCTTGGATTGGCAGTTCCCACAAATGAGTGGGTAGTTTTTCAGACAAATTTCACAAAGCGGAGATTTCACAGTTAAGCCTTCTACATCAAACCTTTGAAACATG
>JABXGX010000037.1 GCA_016550405.1 archaeon
CATCCAATGTCCGTCCATGATCCTGCAAGAGTCCACTTAATTGCTGCACTCGCCGAGATAATCCAGGAATCGTAGGCGCAAAAGGCATCCAGCCCTGCCCATACTTCGCGGCTAATTTTTAGAATCCTCAAAGATCCGCCCCCCAAAAAGAAAGGAGGATGAGGACATTGAACTGGCCTTGGAGCCAAAGCCACCTCGTCAACCTGAAAATAAGTTCCTTCAAACGTTGTCACCGACTCGTCCAATACTTACGAATCAGCTGCAAGGCCTCCTCGGTCTCTGCCAGCCGCGCTGTATGCCCCCGAAATGGAACACCGGCCAACGTAAATTCATCCTGATACCATCCCGCCCCCGCCCCTATAAGTAACCGCCCCTCTGAAAGCTGATCCACAGTCGCGGCCATCTTCGCCATCAGATATGGATGCCGAATTGGTAATGGGCTCACACAAGGACCTAACCGAACATGATCTGTAACCACTGCTATCCCTGCTAATATCGTCCACGCCTCGTTGATATATGGTCCTCTAGGTAATCGAAGATGATCATTCATCACCACATGATCCAAACCTGCAGCATCAACGATTTTCGCAGTGTGAACAGCTTGAGAAGCCGAAAAGAATTCGAGGGGAATATGAATGCCAAGCCTCATCCTTAGGTCAACTCCGTAACCACTACAGAGTCTATTCAACTTGACATTTTTGTGCCTTGTCCTTAAAACGCTTGAAAACAAGCTACTCTGAATCCTTCTGCTTCCGTGCCTCTGATCCTGCAGCCCGACGCGCTGCCAGATGTCGCAATAAACTCACGGTTGTTCGTAACTTCGAGGTTTCCTGCAAAATCAAGGTCTCCGCATCCTCTTGATTAGCGAGCATATTTGCCCGAGTGAGTACCTTCTTTATCCAGGCCAACTGATCCTCATCAAACGCAGAATTGGTAATTGTCTTCGACGCAATATCGACCGTCATATGTTGCTTCGTGGAATCCGGAAGCTCAGAATACTCCTCCTGCGTCACCATGTAAATACAGGCACCCACATCCACACTATCCGGCAACACTCGATCCATAAAACTCCGAATTCCAGCAGTAACTGGGAGTGATCCTTTGAGCACAATGGTTTCTTCACTAATCCCTGCAGTAAGCAGCGCCGCAAGGATATCAATACCCAAATTTCGGATGGCCGTTTTAACTGTGAATTTCACCGCACGAAGTTGTGGTCCTTTAGCTTCTTCACCTGTTTGGTATCCCAACACATGACCTGTACGAGAAAATTCAACTCTGAATTCATGTGGACAGATTTTCCCTTCTACAACACGTCCAGTCATAATTGTCCCTTGTACTCTGTCCCAGGCTTCATCGGGCACATCAAGTTCGCCATTAGCGTGGCATATGGGACAAATGACTTTCAATTTCACAGCTTAACGCCTCGCAATAGCAAGCAACCAAAGGCGGGGTTCTTCCTCAAAAACTCTTCCTTTTTTTTCTTAATTGAGACTACTGTTTGTGTTCATATGCAACTATTTTAAAGATGTTTACAATTACACACAATTAATAGAATAACCGATTATTGTAATAAACCTCTGCCTTGAACAATTATCCACGAACTTGCCCGTGATTTCGGAATGCACGAAACAGCTTCTAGTGGCATTTTCATGCTTTTATTTTGTTTTGTATAAATGGTGGTGCAGGTAAATGTATTTAAGCCGTTCTTTCTCGATTTACATCACGGTTTGGCGACAGATTGGAACGGACAACGAGAGTGTTACAGGAATATGACCAGGTAGTAGCGATGGCGTACTGGAGAGGGCTTTCCGCTGCCGCCTTCCACCCAGGGGCACAACACCATGAAACGTCAAGCACTATTCTGTTTTCTTTTCCTAGCTTTATTCTGTCTTACACCTTTGGTTAGCACAATTCCAACCACAAATCAAATATCCGATAACCAAAGACCCCTACAAAACCTGAATCCTAACGATCGTTCTGAAGATCCTTCTGCTTTCTATTCGCCTTCACCATTATTACCAGAAGGACCTACCTACACCGATGGTGAATTTCAGTACGAGGGATTAGGAGCAACACTAGTTACTACAGAATATGCCCAAGGATCGAATATGTCACTTCAAATTACAGGTCTGAACTATTCTGATAGCGCTTATGGTGAGATTCGGCTTCCCAAGGATAATTGGACGGGGTATCGCCTTGAAGCCGAAGTATACAATCTCTACGACCAACCTTATTTTATGAATGCATCCCGAGAAAATGGCAACTTTGAAACAGACCCCGCCGGACCTACCGATTGGAACCCAGATTATAATAATATGGGTAGTAATTCAACCAACCCACTCTTTGGAACTGCATGGGGGTCCAGTTATGGATTTTCTGGAAAAGGCGGTAGAACCTGGATAGATTGGCAAATCGGTTGGGCGTGGAATACTTCGTCATATATCGCCTGGCAAAGGAGTATAACCATCCAACGCGACAATCCCGTATATGCTAAATTAACCTTTAGAGTTCGGGTAGACCAACTCGGGGCTGGTTCTGCAGCCCGTGGACGTCTAGTAATATATGTTGAAATTGGAGGCACAGTATATCGGCGGTTACTTGATGAACATTGCCCCAACAACGACCAATGGTACAACTTGTCAATTTCTGTACCATATGATGATCTGTTAACGTGGAGTGTTCCTAATGAGGATGTCGTTGTAACTTTAGGACTTTCTTTTACAGGAACCCTAACATCTTGGTCAAATGAGGCCTGGGCCTTGGATTTTGATGATGTTACTCTTGAAGTTCGAGGCTTAGTAAATCCCATTGATTCCAACTGGCTTAACCTTGCGATGAACTCCACCACCGCACAAAATCCAGGCTACGGCTACGGATCCTATTCAGTCACAGGCGCGTGGGCTAATCCAACACCGAATCACAAAAAAGTAGTATCTCTTTGGCAGGCAACAGATAGTGATGCGCGGTTAGTGGAATTTGATTATGATTTAACCTTGTTTATTACCAGAACAGGAACTACAGAACAACAAGTTGGACCTGAGGGGTCAGTTTTTGTTGCGAAGAATAATTCCGTGGTCTATTGGTCAACCTGGGTGTATGCTTACCAGCCCTTTTTCTTTGGATCGTACAATCTCTCTCTGACTCGTCCCACTACTGAAACGTGGTCATTGCATAAGGTCTGGGATGCTCTTTTCTATGATCGAACAAGTGCAGTAACCACAACTTCAACCCATTTTACGTTATCAAGTTTAGCAATAGGAGAAGCCTTTGGTTGGTGGAACTTTACATTTACTTCGACAAACCGTGTCTCTGCTATTACTACGAATTTTGATAGTTTTCGAATTAATCCAGGCAGCCCAAGTACCATGAGTATTTCAGCTACACTTGATACGGTTACGTCAGGGCAAGCCAACCTTACACTATATAATCCCAATGGGATAGCCGTGGATGATCAAACACAAACAGTGTCTAGTACTTCTGTGAGTTTTACGAACATCCAATTTGATGATGGGACAACCTATCCAGCTGGGGAATACACGCTTTGTATAAGTTATGACAACGGCGTTACGCTTACACAGACAGCAGTAGGGTTCCGTTCAAAGACCATCACCATTACACACGCTACAGAACTTAGTCCTGATGAAGCCACAATAACTGTGCTCTATGCAGATACTGGTTATTATTATCCACGTGTCCTCTTCAATGATACAGATGCTAGTGCTCTCATCGAAGGCGCTACAGTGGCTGGTACGGTTGCTGGCATTCCTATCACCTTCACCCAATATGGAGGTTTCTACCAAGCTCAAATCGCCAAAGACCTTCTAGATCCCGGAGATTATATTCTCAGTATCGATGCCGACAAACAATACTACCTCTCTGATTCAACAACAATCACTATACAAGTCAGAGGGGAAACGAGCCTTTCTTCTCCCTCATCTCCTGGGTTTACACTACCGTATGGAGAAGCAATCACCCTCAACGTCAGCTATTGGGATATATATAATGACACAGGTGTGGCGGATGCAACTATTACAACTAATTGGCCAACTGGCCCAACTGGAACTTCCAATGGAACTCCAGGATGGTATGAAATAATAATTGACACAAGCGACCAACCGTCTCCTGGCACATATTCACTGTCCATCACAGCTTCAAAGGTCAATTATCAGACGCGAATTCTCATCCTCACTGTGGTTGTCCGAAAAATATCTACATCGATATCGTACTTCACCCCTGGCTCCGTACCCTATGGTGAAGACATTGTTATCCCCTTCAATTATACTGTTACCGACCCCGAAAGCCAATATAACGAAAATGGGCTTGGCTCAGTTCTAAAAAGTGATTTAACCCTTACTCTTGATGGATCGCTTCTAGTACCAAGTGACTTTGACTTTGATACTGGCGCTCAGGCAGGTATGTATTCAATCACTATACTTTTTGCGAGCGGAAAAATCAGTTCTATCAAGAGCTATAGTCTCCAACTGAAAGTACATGCACCTTCAGTTGAATATGCCGACGCCACCGCAGCCATTGGTTTTCGTGTGCGACTTCTTCGCTCCTCTTTGACTTACGATGCTCCAGTCGCGGAACCCTGGGGAAACGACATGGTTATCACGTTCTATTATGCTGTTGATGACCCAATTAGTGGCAGTCATCTCGCCCCCATTACAACGATTGGGCTCTCAGAAGTTAGCTGTGAGCTAAATGGCTCCGCCGTAAGCAGTTTTGGCTGGGTCCATTTGGGAAGTGGTCAATATCAACTCACCATCTATGCCGTTAACATCACACAGGTCATCAAATTTAGACTCTACATCACTGTGAACGATGTCAGCGATGTATACGATGGGGCTGCACGAACTCTACATTTTGTAATTCGAGCTCATCAGACCCAAGCAATTGTTGATCCGCCTGAACAAACCGCCTTAGGAGAAAATACACCCATTTCAGTTCAATGGGTGGATCTCGATGCAGGTGGCGATGTAATTGGGAATCTAACCAATGTTGTAGTGTCCAATTGCCCAGTTGGTGGAGATCAAACCTTTGGTACACTGAGTTTTACGCTTATTACCACAAGCTGGTCAGTTGGCACACATATTCTCACATTAACCGTGAATCCGCATCTTTCACCTAGCTGGTATCTCGGTGACAGCGCAACTGTCAACGTGGTTATTCGCATTCATTATACTGGAGTAACTGTTCAACCCCCGAACCCAACACCCTGGGGCTTCAATACTTCACTCATCGTCATTTGGACTGACTTAGATACGGGTGGCAATGTCCCTGGAGGTGAGCTATTTGAAGTAGTCGTCTCCGACTGCCCCGTGGGTGGGGACCAAACCTTCACCAGCCTCAGCTTCACCCTCGATACAGCCAGCTGGGCCATCAGTACTGGTTATACCTTGAACGTAACTGTGTTTGCCACAACTAGTCCACGGTCATATAGTGATGCCTGGGCGAGTGTCTCTGTAGTCATACGAATTCACCGTGTTGAGGTCGTTATTCCCACCCCTTCACCGACTCCGTGGGGTTTCAACACACCCATGAGTGTGACCTGGCGAGACCTCGACACTGGGGGGATCATCTCTGGATTGAATCTAGATAATATCACCATCACCGATTGTCCCGTCGGAGGCGACCAAACCTTCGGTACTCTGAGCTTCAGTCTTGTAACCATTACATGGACAACCGGGCAATACACTTTGAATGTGACCGTTTATCCCGATATGGCACCACAAGAATATGCAATTACAGGCTATCAGGTCACCGTCAGCATCCGTGCTCACTATGTCAGCGTTACCGTGGATCCACCCGCACAAACGCCTTGGGGATATGACACGGATTTA
>JABXGX010000231.1 GCA_016550405.1 archaeon
CTTCTATCTGACAACAGAAGTATTTTATTATCCAGCGGTCAAGCTGAAAAATTAGGGCTAAACCAAGATACGCCTCTACCCGTTACTTTAACCACTGAATTCACCAACCTCACAGCAACAGTTGTGGAGCCACCAACAATCTCGTTATCTGATTGGATAGTGGAACCGAATGCCACTAGCACCGAGTATGTACTCAACAGTTCGTCATTTAATCTATCTCTTGAACTCGAGCAGGTTGCTTTCCCCGGCATGATGCCCAGCGTAGTTACCCTTTACACGTTAAATTCTTCTAGAATTAACTTGTCGGACTATGAGTACATCAATGTGACTGCTACTGGAACAGACAACGTCCTAGTAGTGCTAGGATTCTTCATGGATGATGGAAACAGTTTTAACGTGACGAACTTGGCAGATATAGATACGCTAAACACGCAATTATTTGATCTAGCACCATATGCTGAAAGAACACTGAGAGGAGATGCGTATCTTGCAGTTATCAGTGTCGATGGGATGCCAGCACATATCGAAATATCCGAAATCGCCTTTGACACCACAACTCCAGTCATCGTTTATACACCCGAAATCGAAAGAACAGAGTTGCAAGTAGTTGGTATATTCGATTCTAAACATCCCGGAATTGGCTCCCAATATTCCGGAGCTGTATTCAGGTTAGAGCATCTGCAAGAATGGATTAGTCTAAAAGACCCTAACCGGGAAACAGATGTAGTTAGTGCTTTTTCGGTGGCCTACAAAGCAGATCATTTTATCCAAGAAATAAATGAAGATTTTTTGAGAACTAAAGTAGAATTGCTAGAAGCCGCAATTCCCGAAGAGGTAGACCCTAAAACAGGTGAAGCTCAACAAATCTATCAGGTCAATTCGGCTCGGCTAGATTTTTTTGGTTTTGCATCATTCTTTATTACATTAATAGGCACAATATTGAACTCTTTGGGTTTTCTTATCACGTTAACTGGAGTTCTACTGATTACTAACATTCAGCTTATGAATGTAGAAGACCGGGAATTTCAAACGGGGGTTCTACGTGCCGTAGGTGCTGATCGCAGGGGAATATTTCAGTCTATAATGATCGAGAACGTGTTCCAAGGGATAATCGGAGGAATTCTAGGCTTGTTCGGAGGATTAGCTTTTGGTCAAGCAGTAGCCTTGTATCTAATAGGATTATTCGGAACTGGTGAACTGAGTGTTCAACCAGTCATTTCTCAAGGAACAGTGGCTTTGTCCGTCATTATCGGCGTAGTCCTAAGCATAATAACTGGAATTCTTCCAGCCTTAAGGGCTTCTCGAGTAAAAATTGTAGAAGCTCTTCGTGGAATAAAAGTGAAATTTAAAGCAAAATCCAGTCGAAACCTAGCAGCCTTTGGAGTTCTGATGATTATAGCTGGCATTATGATTCTTCTATACAACGGAGTATTTGAAGAGGCACATCAAGTCTTTTGGAGCAGCGAAGGATGGGATAGCCTAGGCGAGTGGAGAAATCTCATGATGGGATTCGGCTTGTTCACTGGAGGTCTAGGTTTTGTCCTGTCGCGGTTTATGGATAGGGTTAAAGCTTTCAATATAACAGCAGTCACCCTCTGGGTTTTTCCCTCAATCCTGTTTGTTGTAGCTATGGGCAACTGGGTAACAGACATTACTGGATTATCCATTGAAATCTTGATTCTGGGAATTATTGAAATAATTATTGGTTCTATTTTGTTCGTTGCCCTCAATCTACCCATTCTGATGCGTGGCTTAAGAAATGTATTGATAAACATTCGGGGTGCAAAAGGTGTTGGGCAAATATCACCATCGTTAATATCCTCACATATTACTCGTTCCACTCTAACCTTTGCCATTTTTGCGGTCATATTAACTCTTAATGTTCTCGTGGCCGCGTTAATTCCTACAAGCTTGGGAACTGCAACACAGATTGAAGAAGACTCTCGAGGAGTAGATTTTGTAGTCTTTCTAAGCAAGCCTGAGGCAATTATTTCTGGCACATCCTATTCCGATGAGCTTTACAAGATTGATGATCGCATAACAGACGTAATTGGTTTCAAAACTTTTCATCCTAAGCAGGATTTTACAAAATTCATAGCTTTGGAAGACCCCCTTTCCTCCGAGTTTGACTACAGAACCGATTTGCTTCCAATCGGAATAGGAGAGTTTAAGCCAGAGCAGATCCGGGGTAACGCTTCAGACTATTTAGATATCAACTGGCGTTATGCTTTTTATCTATCTGCCTTTCCTGATGGCATACGTGATTCTGTTGTTTCAGACCTGTCCGATAGCGAAATGCTAGAATTGTCGAAGAAAGCTTGGGATCAATTCTTCGACCCCAAATACAACATGGCAGCCTACAATGTTACATCTGATCTGCTTTCTATATTCTCTGGAGAAACTGACCTTTCCGATTTTCAACTAGGATCTACAGACTCGGGAGGAGCCCTAGGCGGTTCAGGTGAAGATCCTCTTGAAGGAGTTGATCCTCTAAAGGATGAGAATGGTACCATTGTCAAAAACCCAATTGTCTTTACAGACTCATTTCTGCTGCCTGTTGGGCTTCAAATCTGGATACCCATGAATACTTCTTCCATTGGATTTCCCAATTACCAAGCTTTTACAATTGGAGGAAGTCTCGACTTTCAACGTGGTGGAGGCTTCCCTTTGGCAACAGGGTTAGAATTTGGATCAGGAGAAGCCGATTTTAGTGCAATTTTAGGAATCGTGTATCTGCCAGAACATTGGACAAATCAAACAGATTTTCTCGGTGAAGCTAACGGTCAAACCTTAACATCTAGAGGAAAAGACCAGTATAACGCTTATCTAGTTAAAACCAATCTTCCAATTGATGATCCTCAACTTGAGGATATAGCTCAAGCAATTGAAGAGTTTACAAATACAAACGATGAGGGATACCGCCTTCTGGCAGCTGACAACTTCTTTGTTGCAAGTTCCAGCCTAACCTATTCTAGAATCGAGTCCACCTTGGAGATTTTTGATCGAATAACATCTTTCCTCCAAATCTACGTTACTTTCGGTCTCGTAATAGGCGCAGTAGGCATGGGCGTAATCTCAGTTCGAAATGTTTCCGAAAGAAAACGGGAAATCGGGATGATGCGTGCAATAGGGTTTCCTAGAAGACAAGTGATTCTTTCGGTTCTTCTTGAACTGGTGGTACTTGGAATAATTGGATTAATCATTGGGGTTGTTAACGGCTTGCTGATAAGTATGGGTTTTGCAAACATGCAAAATGCAACACTAATAATCCCTTGTGAAGAAATTGGTTTGTATCTTTCAATTATTGTGCTTATAGCCTTAGGGTCAGGGTCACTCCCCGCGTTTGTAGCTTCAAGAATTCCTCCCGCAGAAGCTTTGAGGTATGTAGGATGAAAAAACCTAATAACGAGAAATTCCAAGTTTCCAAAAACCTAATCCTCGAAATCTTAAATCTACATAAACGCTACAACGAAGGCAAATCAAACGAGGCCCACGCCCTAAGAGGCGTAAACTTAGCTGTTCGAAAAGGAGACATGATGGCAATTATGGGATCTTCAGGGTGTGGAAAAACTACACTACTCAATATGATAGGTAACTTGGATCGCCGTTCGTCCGGAGAAATAATAATCGATGGAGTAGACACCTCAACCCTATCGGAGAGACAGCAGACAGCCTTTCGCAGAGACAAAATAGGTTTCATATTTCAATTATTTAATCTTTTTCCGTTCTTGACCGCTGTGGAAAATGTAGAAACTCCATTATTGCTAAGAGGAATAAACTCTGGACTAGCTCGGGAACAAGCAAAGATGCTGCTACGTGAATTAGGAATGGGAGACCGGCTTTATCACCTACCCATGGAACTATCGGGTGGGCAACAACAAAGAGTTGCTGTGGCTCGAGCTCTAATTAATCAGCCTGCAATTATTTTAGGAGATGAACCTACAGGCGACTTAGACTCTACAACAAGTTCCGAAGTCATGGACCTTTTCCGGCGAATAAACAGAATCAATAAACAGACTCTGATTCTGGTGACTCACAATCGATGGATTGCAGAAAAATGCGATTATATAGTTCACATGACTGACGGCAAAATCTCAGGGATAGAAAATAATCCTTTAATCAAGAAGGAGCAAAAAAGATGAAAGCCTATTTTTCTGCTCTAATAGATAAATCAGTTCCTTCAGAAAACTCCAAATTGGCTGAAAAGCTAATCAAAGACTTAAGGAAACCCCTGAAGATACC
>JABXGX010000232.1 GCA_016550405.1 archaeon
ACAAGTGCCCACATGGCTTTTGCAGCTCTTGCAGGAGTGGGAAGGGCTGGAATTCCAGCTTCCTCAAGAAGTCTCGCCCCCTTCATGGTGAACCGACCACCCGCTGTACAAGCTACAAGTGGTTTGTTATGTTTTCGAACAATTGCGACTAGCCTATCAACAATATCAAGATCTAAGAGCGGAATTTGCATCATTACAATTGCTATGGCTGCATCATAATGATCTATTCCTAGTAGAACATCGAGGGCAATCTGGTACCTTTCTGCATCTGTATCACCTGTAAGGTCGATGGGGTTGTGAACACTGCAATAGCCTGGGAACGCCTCCCGTAGTATCTGTTTCTTGTCTTTAGGGGTTTCAGGAACAGATAATCCGAGTTCCTCACAGGCATCGACTGTCATCACACCCGCTCCGCCAGCATCTGTAACAATGAGAATACGGTTGCCATCAGAGGTAGGCTGAGCAGCCAAAGCTTTTGCCATTTCAAAACCATCTTCAAAGTCATTGGCAATGATAATTCCTGCTTGATGAAAGGCAAAATCATAGAGTCGGGCATCACCTGCCAATGCACCTGTATGGCTGGCAGCGGCTGCTGATCCTCGTTGAGTCCGCCCAGCTTTTACAACAATAATTGGTTTTTCTTGTGTGACTATCTTTGCGGAATGTAAATAACTTGTTCCGGTGCTAGGTGAGAGGCCCTCTAAATATTCTACAATGACACGGGTTTCGGGATCTTGGCCGAGGTATTGGATGAGATCGATTTCATTGACATCTGCTTTATTACCGAAACTAATAACACGACTTACGCCCAACCCAGATAAGGCATTCATATCGAGAATGGCTGCTGCAAAGGCTCCACTTTGGCTAATGAAACTGATGTAGCCTTTTCCTGGTCGACCCATTCTTGATGCAGGAAGAAATGTAGTGTCAACACCTGTATTAGTATCATAAATTCCCACACAATTTGGACCGATAACACGAATCCCGCTGCGTTTTGCGATGTCTATGA
The DNA here is from genome assembly GCA_016550405.1 of archaeon. The sequence continues at coordinate 1,010 of JABXGX010000232.1, forward strand.
CCTGTTGTTCAAGGTAGGCTCCTTCAGGTCCTGTCTCTTTGAATCCTCCGCTAATAATAATAACGGCTTTTACACCTTTTTCTTCGCAATCACGCATGATATGGGGAACAATCCCGGCTGGAACTGCGATTACGGTTAGGTCGATTGGATCAGGAACTGCAGAGACACGTTCGAAACTTGGGATTCCTAACACATTGGTGGTGCGTGGATTAATTGGATAGGCAGTGCCTTTGAAAGTAGGTTTTAAAAAATTACGAAAAATCACGCCTCCCACGCTTGTTTTGCGGGCGGAGGCTCCCACTACAGCAACCGTACTGGGATTGAAAAATGGTTCCAAGTCCGAGCTCATGACATGTATCCCTCAAGCGACCTCCACTTTTGACTTAGTAGTTATATCGAATTAGAGAGGTGCACCGTGGACATCCATCTCGAAATCTGCAACGAGGTTCGTGATAGTGTCGATTACACCCTTGATACTTCGTATCTTTGACACTGCATCCATAATATCGCGCATTCCCTTTCGTTCGATTTCAACTACGAGATCGTACATACCGAATAATTTATGAGCTTCGGAAATGGCGGCGAAATTTGAAAGTTCTCGAAGGATTTTGTCTTCTTGATGGGGAGCTACTTTGATGAGGACATATGCTTTGTAGATAAGAATCCACTCCTAAGTTTTTGATTTCAGAAGGTTGGTTAGGTGATAAGCGTTTTGTAAGGAGGTTACCGCTCGGTGTGAATTGGAATAGACGGGGATATTGAGACGTTCGAAGCTTTGTATCAAGAGATTGTCCCGTTCTGTTGCAGGAATCACAGCGACAATCGTTTTTTGCTCTTTTAATGCTTTGAGGCGCTGTCTGA
>JABXGX010000233.1 GCA_016550405.1 archaeon
TGGCACATCACGGAGTTTCACCATAATGACTGGGAAAGCCCCTTCCAAATCTGGTAAAATCCTAGTAAGTAGTGAGTTGAAAATTACTCCTATTGCAGGCGAAAGTGTAGGTGTTCGAAGCCTTGCTACCCTTGTCCAAACCTCGGATGCTTCAATTCTAATCGACCCTGGGGTAGCCCTTGGGTTTCGTGACCAATTACACCCTCATCCCAAGGAATACCTGTTGCTGGAGACAGTTCGGAATCGAATACTTTCTACTGCTCAATCAGTTGATCACATTGTGATATCGCATTTTCACCATGATCACTTTATGCCCTTTTATCGAAATTATGCCTATTTTTGGTCCAACTCCGAAGATGCGGAAGCACTCTACAAGGGAAAACAAGTCTGGTGTAAGGATATCCGGAACCGGATCAACTACTCTCAACAGAGTCGTGGATATAATTTCATCCGAAAAGCCCGACGGGTCGCTAACGAAGTAGTGTACGCTGATGGGAAAGCAACAAAAATCGGAAGCACATTTATTCGGTTTTCTCCTGCAGTACCTCACGGTGAAAGGGGAACAAAACTCGGATGGGTGATTATGACCATGGTTCAGTGTGGGGGGTTTACAATGGTCCATGCGTCAGATGTGCAAGGCCCTATGGAACAAGAAACTGCAAACTGGATAAGCGAGCAACATCCTGATGTTCTTCTTCTCGCTGGTCCTCCTACCTACCTTGTACCAGATCGTGTGGCTCCTGAGATTCTAAAACAAGCTGCAGCTGTTCTCCGATTCTTAACAAACCAAATCCCGATGACAATAATTGACCACCACTTGCTACGTGATAAGGAATGGTATAAATGGCTGGGTCCAATTCAACAGCATGCGAGTGAACAAGGGAATCAGCTTCTGACGATCGCTGAAGTCCTTGGTCGTCCCTATCTTCAACTTGAAGCTGACCGAAGAACCCTATACCAAGATTATCCTCCCAGATCCGTATATGAGACTTGGGTGAAACAGATTACTCAATCCCGAAGTCGTATTCGGCCCCCGCTCAAAAAAAGTGAGGCTAAAAAATCGTCTTAGTAATGGGAGTAGGATGATAGAAGGGACCATGTACAGGTATGAGATCTTCACGAAAGGCTTCAGCATACTCACATCCCGCCTGTATCCCTCGTAGTCTGGCTTTTTGCAAGTTAAACATTAAATAGTATTCATCTGTCTTTTTCAGTTGGCTCCGATACTCAGAGATTGCCTTGGTTTTCAATTCAATAACTTCTGAAACATCAAGCAACAGTGTTGGGTGAGAATGAAGTGTATTGATTTCCATGTTAAACAGTCGTTTCGGACGCCAGGCTTTTTTCTTAAACTTAGTAGCGTGGCCTGCCCACTCTGTAGCTTGCTGGACGGCTTGATGAACAGCTTGGTGATCGGGATGGTAATCATCTGCGGAGTGGGAAATAATCACTTCAGGTTGAGTGTCTTGAATAATCGGAATGAGGGCTTTAGTCGCTTCAGGAACTGTAAGCTGGAGATCCTTGCCCTTCAGAGCAATTACCTTAGCTCCTAGAATCTCACAGGCTGCGTTTAATTCCTGATGACGTAAAGGTGTTCCTGAAAGACAGCAGACAGTCACCTCGGAATCACGGTTGGCTTCCAGCGCAATGGTGCCTCCACACCCAAACGTTTCATCATCTGGGTGTGCTGCAACAACTAGCAGCCGTTTGGATGATGCTCTTGACATGTCTAGAAGTACACCTCTAACAAACCAAAAGGTTTCCTACACATCTTCTAGGGGATTTCTTCTGGCATCACAACACATATGGGCATGAAAGATAGCAAGCCAAAGGACAAACAATGCGAATTGGAATTACAGTGTACCCCGGTGTTGGGGGTTCAGGCCTCTTAGGTACTCGATTGGGTGTTGAACTTGCCAAACGTGGTCATGAGGTACGGTTTATTACCTACGAGGTACCATTTGAGCTCCAGGAAGGTCGTTATGAGAATGTGAAAGTGGACCTCGTGGATGTGCTTGAATATCCCCTATTCCGCTACCCTCCTTACACTGTTGCGCTTGCTTCTCGAATGGCTCAGGTGGTTCGAAAACACCATTTAGACCTGTTACATGTCCACTATGCCATTCCACACGCTGTATCTGCTTTTATTGCTCAGCAAATGACAGGGGTTCCCTATATTGTCACCTTACATGGGAGTGATGTTCATACTCTAGGTGCTGATCCCGCATATCAGCCCTCAACCCGGTTTGCGGTTGAGTCAGCAAATGCTGTTACCTGTGTGACCAATCATATTTGTCAAACTGCTGAACAGACTTTGGGCATTCGGTGCGCCATAGAACCGATTACCAACTTCACGGATCCTGCATTATTCAAACCTAATGCTTGTGAATTTAGTCTGGGAGAGGAGAAACGTCAACTTGTTCATGTGTCTAATTTTCGCCCCGTTAAACGGATCAATGATTTAGTCACTGCATTTGCTCAGATTGCTGATGATGTTCCGGACGTTGAGCTTCTGCTCATTGGTGATGGTCCGACTCGACCCGAGGTTGATCGACTCATTCGGAAATTCGAACTGAACAATCGTGTTAGATGTCCCGGGTTCAAACGTGATGTATATCAGTACCTCCGCTGCGCCTGTGCCTTCGGGTTGAGCTCTGAACTAGAAGGTGCCCCTCTTTCTCTTTTGGAAGCCATGAGCTGTGGGCTTCCTGTTGTTGCCACTTCAGTAGGTGGCATTCCCGAGATTATCGAGGATGGGAAAAATGGATTACTGGTATCCTTTGGGGATATTGATGCGCTGGGTGAAAAGTTATATGCAGTTCTCACTGATTCGAATCTAGCCACAAGTCTTGGCAGAGCTGCCCGGCAGACTATACTCCAAAACCACACCGCTGAGAATGTCCTGCCTCGATATGAAGCGATTTATGACTCGATATTATAGGGTTAACTATGTTTCCCGAAATGTTCCCACGACACTATCTCGTTTAAGGGGAGACGGCTACTCTTCCTTTTTTGATCGGGGTATCCAATCGAAATCGTACAGATAATGGTGAGCTTTTCAGGCACTCCAAGAACCTCTTTCATGTCCTTTTCAAAGTTTGCTCCTCGAACACCCATCCAACAGGAACCTAAGCCGATCCAGTAAGCAGTAAGTAGCATGTTTTGCACGGCTTGGTGTGGATCACATAGGTAGTATTTCGGATGAACTGCAGGGTTTCCAAGGACAACGATTACGACAGGTGACTGTTTCATGAATCGACCATAAGGGTGCAATTGACTAAGTCTTGTGCGTGTAACAGAATCCTGAATAACGACGAAGTGCCAAGGCTGCTTGTTCGAAGCCGAAGGGGCCCATTGGGCGGCTTCAAGGATTGTCTCAATCTTTTCCTTCTCAACCTCCTTTGGGAGGTATTTTCGTATACTTCGTCGACCTTTGATAATGTCAAGAAATTCCATATTCATCATCTAGGTGGTCTGAAAAGGAGTAAAAATACACTTACCATGTCCTAGTTTTAAGAAGTTGACTCTGTAAGATAAGTGGTACCTGTCGATGGCGTGTATTCCTGATAATGATTGCAGAGTATACTGAAGTGGAGCCGGGGATCTAAGGACATAGAGGCATCAATCCAGATGAAACTCGCTTCTTGACCTAAGCGTTCAACGGAGTAACGCCCGAACATCTGTGACAGATACGTCTGTAGAACCTGACGTCGTCTTGTGAGTAATCCGATTTGCGTCTGACTCTCACGATTTTGAGCGGGATCAGTACTATTCCGTTGTTGAAGGATGATTTCGTTTCTTTCATTTTCTAATTGGCGTTCAGCTTGAATAAGTCGCTTTGCCGTTCCCTTGATGTGCTCTTCACTAGCTGCAAAAAGAGATTGAACAATCCTCCCATTCTCTTCGGTATAGCCAGTAGTGATAGCGGAATTAAAACATTGCAGTTCGTTATGGTCAAGTGGAGTTAACTGCTCCTTGGTGAGACGTTGAGCATTATGGTTTGTCCAAGGGTTTTCGTAATAAATCCGTGTATAGCGGAAGAAAATTGGGATAATGCTATTATTTGCATGGAGCGCTGGTGAGACTTGAGCATGATAGTTGGTTTCTCCTGCTCCACCTACATGAAGAATAACTGGTGTATAACTTTGTACCAAGAATGCTCGTGTGTCAACACGTGGTGAGAGAAACAGCTTCCATTCCGTTAAATCCGGTGCGGTTGGGTCGACCTCTAATTGATGTGTCGCTTTGCATTTTGGACAGGTTGCAGAAATTGTGGTTTTTGTCTTTGCTTTGTTTACAGAAAGGGTTGGATCCAGGCGTGTTCGATGGCATCCTTTCGTAAGACACTCTAAATGGAAAGGAACGTAGTCAGCTGTTCTTCGACCAATCCCTGGTTCATAACCAAGACTTTCAAGCTTTTCTGCACTTTCATTCAACGCTTGGATTAGGGCTAATCGGTTCGATTCTGTGAGGAGATACTCAAAAGCCGGCAGCATTAACTCCCGAATGGCTGGGTTAGAAAATACATGAAATAATACACCTGTATCCTGAGCTTGGCTAATGATTTGAGTCCACAACCGGGTTGTCCAATCAGAAATTGTTTGGGCTTGTTCAAAAGTGCTTTGGATAATATTTACAATGGTAGCTGCACGTTCTTCGTACCTGCTGAGTTGTTTTTTCGCTGAGCCTGCCACGAGTTCATGATAGGTTGAGGTTATCTTCTCAATCACTTGCCTTAACCAATCTTTGGTTGGCAAAGGTAACATATGCAAAGGTGACAACCGATACTCACGGTTAACAGGTAACGAAAACGTTAATCCTCGGGGTCCTGGGCTCGGAAGATGAACTACAGTTAATTCCTTTTGCTCATGGTCGTGATCACCAACAAACATAACTGGTGTGGCTTTAGCAAGAGTGGCAATTTTTGTTATCGCTGCGATTTTATTAATAACAAATCCAGGTCCTCCCAGCAACGCGGGTTGGTGTCCAGCTTCAATTACAGCTCCCTGTTCTTCGAGATTGCGGAGCTGGTCCCGTGTTTGATGTGTTAGCATCTTCAACTCTTGGTGGGTTTTCCTAATTGCATCACAAAGAGTTTTTATCCGCTCCAATGAAAAGTGCGGTTGTTTTTCTCTATAAGCGTGAGTGAGCGGTGTGCTGAGACTAATAGCCTCTTTGATGTTTCGTGGAATGGGTCCCCAGAACTGAAGAGCGGTTTTCCTGCCATCAAACACATACTCAGAGTATAGCTTACCGGGTGGTGGCTTTGGAGTCACGGTTTGGCTCCTCCTGTGGCTGCCGTCTAGTCGCAAGTCCAACTAGAAATATTAGAAAACCCAGTGTTATGATGAGAGCAATTAGTGTTACCATATTGGCTGCAATATATTCTGCATCGACAATAGGAACTGAACCAAGGGAGGTCCATTCCTCGAAATCTGTTCGATGTAGCTGGTAAGTAAACAGGTTCGCTTGATCAGTCCGCTGTTCGGCAATATAGTCACTTGTCACGATTTGCCATAAAGTGACGAAAGGCTGATCTGAGGCATAAAGTGAGTCAGTATAGGTGCTAGCTGGGTCCACGCCAATACCTATTGATAATAAATCGAAAGGCAACCAACCCCATGGAGGAACAAACACCATGGCCCACCCGTGCCCAACTGAGTTTTGATAATCCACATACCTATAGGAATTATTCGCAACAGAGCCCCAAATGAACCCATTTGTGCGTGCACCTTCTTGGAACCAATGGCCGGTCATTAAGTAACTGGGAATACCAAGGATTCGGAGCAAGCAAATTAGTAGATTGGATTGGTCGTCGCAATCCCCCATCCGACTAACGATTAGCTCTTCTGGATATTGGGGCTCGGTGACCCCACTGGACCGGAAAATATTGATTTGAATCCATTGGATAGTTGCATATATTAATGCAAGCACGTTATCTTGTCTTTCTTCGGGGAGGGTGTTTTGAATTGTTTGCGCTAAGTCAGTTAAAGATGAATTCTCAATATCCCACAAAGCCGTTCTATGGGTGAACATATTAAAATCCTCTAAACCGATTAATTCCTCAATCACGGAGCGATTTCCTGATTGGGTAACTGAAATCTGTGGTAGAGGAGGGCGATGATCTGATACTGTGAACATCCACTCTTCTTTCCAAATTAGAACATCTTGAGGTGCTAGAGAAGATGTCAGATTTAATGCCATTCGGTAATTACCATCATCATCTACCCCGATTTCAGTAGGCACAATCGTGTTGTTGTTAAGCATCATTGAGAAAGAAACCTGTTCGCATGTCTGCCACGAAGTATTCCCAATATGACTCCAGAAAGACGACACTGGAAGAGATTGATTTCCTGAAACGAAAAGCGATCCTGAGAAATTAACTCGCCAATGATAGACATACTGGAATGCTTGGGCGCGAGGTAGTGACATGGCTGCCATTAGGAGGAGAACTAGAATAGTAACCATGAACCAAAGACGGTACTTCCGCATTCCGACCAGCATTGCCCCACACTTCTAGCAGGAAATCTATCGATTTAAGCTCTATCCTTTTACATCCTAACCTCGATGAAACAAGGGTGATTACACTCCCAAGGTGATTCTCGTGGTATTACCAGTCCTTTTTAATCAGAAAGTAGAAAGGATAAGAACACGCTTAATGTTTTGAGGGAGGCCACTCCGTAAGCAGAAGATTCCGCCAGCCTGCTGGCTATCTCATCGCTTATCGGAAACCAGTGACTTACTTTGAAACATTATGGACTGGGCGAGGATATCGAAATGAAATTAGGCGAAGTTGCTAGCCACGTTATTACCTTTTTGCGAGAACATCCAGACCAAGAGTATACGGCTAATACGCTTTTGATGCATCTAGGCTTGCCACTCCAAGAAAAACGGAGATTGTACGATGTTATCGAAGTGCTTTGCTGCGCGGGACTAGTTAGTATTCGGAAAGAAGCTCGTAAACGATACTTCAATTGGAAACCTCAACCCGCTGCCTCTTTACCTGAAACAACTGATATGGAGCTAACCCCAGATCCACTCTTTCGAGAGGCTGGAACAATCCTTCATCTTCTCCTACATTTAGGTCCTAATGCGTTTCAGGAATTGAGCAATGATTCAGCTGTTAAGATGTTGGAGCGTGATGTCAAGCGAACCGTGTGGGGTGCAAATGCGGTGAGTGTGGTGAGAGTGTCGCTCCAAAATAGGCAAGGTCGGGTTTTAAAAGAGACCTTAACTGGAGAAGTGCCAGTAGCAGCATATTAGGTGCTTAATTCAGTTATCCAATTGTCATTGGTGCCGGTCTGAAAAATAGTAGATTCGATAATAAAGTAATTCACTTAGCGAGGTCTTTCTTGACTGCTTCGTAGAAACTAACCTCATCTTCACCACGGCGTTTCACAGTGATTGTTGGTTCTACACCTTCAAGCTTCCGTTGAACCAGAATGACGCCTTCCTTAGGAATCCGATTAATGAGCTGTCTCCGGAGATAGAGTGCAATGGCTAAATCCTCAATTCGATTGGCGATGGTAGGCTTGGTTTTCTTCAGCTCTTCCAAATAGGAAACAGCATCAGGGAGAAACAGTGCCTCAACGATTTTTGTTCGTTCCTTTTCCCGTTCGGCGACTTCATCTTTGATTGCCTCGCGGCGCTCTTGCTCTTTGATTAGCGCCTGTATCTTTCGTTCACGAATGCGTTTTAACTCATCAGCATCTTGGGACATGTAAGCCACCTAGCGGCAAGCCTGAGGCATCAGTCCAGTACTTTTATAGGTTTCGGGTTTTCTGACAATAGTTCTGATTGTATGCTGGCCCAGAAACTAAATCCGCAGACGAGTCACTTTCGACTTTCTCGAATCGGTTTACTTATCTCGATTTTATTACTAATACTGACATTCTCGTTTGTCCAAGTTGCTGTTAGTTATTCGATAGTGCAGGAATATGAAAGCAACAGTTCTATATACTCACTTCAAGGCTCTCTAGGTTTTAATGGTACTCGGGCATTTGAATATCTTGAGGCTCAATGCGATTTTGGTCCCCGTCCACCTGGATCTGATAATCTAACGGCATGTGGAGATTATATTGTTGCTACGCTTGAGTCTCTAAATTGGTCAGTTCAGACACAGACCTGGACCTATTTGAACACATCGCTTCGGAACATCATGGCAGGCGAACTAGCATTACCACGTTATGTGCTCTTAGCACATTACGATACCCGACCGATTGCTGACTCTGACCCAGATCCATTTAATCGATCACTACCCATTCTTGGGGCAAATGATGGGGGAAGTGGCGTTGCTACTTTGATGGAGTTAGCCGAAGTTTTACCGAATGAAGCTCAAACTGTTACAATGTTGTTGTTTGTTGATGCTGAAGATTCAGGTAATTACAACGAATGGGATTGGATTGTTGGGTCAACACACTTTGTTGCTAGTCTTTCTTCTACTCAAAAAGCGAATATTCAGGCAGCGGTTTTATTGGATATGATGGGTGATGCAGATCTTCAACTCCCGCGAGAGCAGTCGTCTACACCTGCACTTGTAGACTCAATCTGGCAAGTTGCTGCCGATCTCAATTATGATGCTGTTTTCCTGAACTTAGCCGGTCCTTATGTAATTGATGATCATCGCCCCTTCTTATCCGCGGGAATAGCGGCCGTCGACATCATCGATTTCTCTTACCCTTATTGGCATACACTTGAGGATACTCCTGACAAATGCTCTCCCAACTCTCTGGAGACAGTAGGGCGGGTCATCGAAGCCTTCATGGAAGCCCAATTACAGACTCCTACTCCTTTCACCCCGACGGGGTTCCCTTTTACTCCAGACCAGCTCTTTCATCTAAGTATGCTTATTCCAATTTTTGGCGGAGTCATTGTTTTGATAGTCTATAAGCTATTTTTTCATAAGAAAACTGAATAAATATTCATTATGTCTAGAAAAAGACTTTCTGGGTTGAAACCAAACACTTTAAAGTTAATATATGAGTATCGATTCTCCTCACCAAGTTGCAGGAGGCGCTCCTAATCCCTTCTGCAATTCGTCAATGGACAACTGGTGAAACCAGCATACAACAAAACCAGAGATGGAGGAAACTCCCAAAATGTCTAAAGAAACAGAATCTGCTGAGACTAAAAAAACTGAAGAAGCTAAAGCGGAAGAGCCAAAGGCTGAAGAAGAAAAGCCGAAGAAGGCTCCGAAAAAAGAAGCAAAGGCTAAACCTGAAGCAAAGGCTAAACCTGAAGCAAAGGTGGAAGCCTCCAAATCACGGCGCGATGAAAGTGTCGTGTTCGTTGGCAGTAAGCCTTTGATGAGTTATATCACTGCCTGTGTTACGCAACTCAACCGGAATCCTGAGGAACTCGTGATCAAGGCTCGGGGTCGAGCAATCAGCCGTGCAGTCGATGTGGCTGAAGTGCTCCGAAACCGGTTCATGCCAGATCTCATAGTGCGACAAATCGATATTTCCACTGAACAAGTCAAAACCGCTGAAGGCAACGTAGCAAACGTTTCAGCAATGGAAATCACCTTGGTTCGCGGAGCTACATAATTCCCCGTTATAACCTCAGAACCACGGACGACGCAAGCAATCACAATTTGCTTGGCATGCCAATCCGGCAGACGAGAACGCCCTGCTGATTCTTAGCTGCGCGTTCAACTCTCCCTCCTTTTTGCCGGATCCATATAGAGGATATGCTTTTCCCTCATTGTGAATAAGTTACACTCGCTTTTTTCTCTAATGGGTGGAAAGTAAATGGAACATCGTAAGGGAACCTTTGTGCCTACTGTTGTTCAGCTTGTCTCCATAGGTGATGCCAATGTGGAATTAGTCTTCTCTCCTTTAGAGAAGATGCCCCGATTTGGTCAAGAAGTCGTTGTTTCTGATCTTCATTTTCGTGCAGCCGGGTCTGCTGCCAACTTCGCCCTTTGTAGTGCAAGCCTTGGTGTGAAAACTGGCTTCGCTGGAAAGCTTGCCGTTGATTTCTTTGGAGAGGTTGTCCTGAAGGCGTTTCGCAAGGCTGATGTTGATACTCGGTGTCTACAATTAGTAGAAGATTCCACAACAGGTGTCACTGCGGCAATGATTAGGAAAGATGGGGAGCGGGGATTCATCACTTATCAAGGAACTATTGCAGAATTAGAAACCAAGGCTCTGGAGCGCTGTTTGCAAACTGACACACCACCTCGCTGGGTCCATCTAGCCGGTTATCACTTACTTAA
>JABXGX010000234.1 GCA_016550405.1 archaeon
AGAGCAGTAGTTCACCACCTTTTCTCAAAGAATAAGCAAAATCTATATCTCTAATGCAGTAGGAACTACCAAGGGAATGTGTGCACATCAGAATATACAAATGGACTGGTTCAGATTCTCATTGAAGCCGCTCAGGACACCCTTGAGGTTCCAAACCTTCTGTATGAAATTAACCGAGATGATGGAACGCTTAGGGATCTTCACTATCATCGCAAGATCGTCCGCTCGGAAATTTCAACATGGGACCGCATCAACATTCTAACTAAGACAGAAGATGAGCATCTCAAAAAAGATCTGGAATTCAGGATCCAAATTCTTGAGGAAGAAATCACTCGCTACAATCAGCAATTGGAACAAATCTTGTTCAGTATCTTTTATGACCTTGCTCGTACACATATTGAGTTGTATCAGATTCTCACATGGGATAAGGCTAACCAGGTGTACCAGGCGATTAGTGAAATCGATGCTTCTGGGTGTTCAGGCTGTTCGCAGTGTTGGGGCTGTTGTGGAGATGAGGCTGGCAAACAACGGGCTTTGCCGCAAATGGCAGAACTAATTTCGATACAGCAGGCACATCAAGAGATTGATCTGACAGTTAAGGTTCTACTTGAATTAATGAAGAGCGCTTTACTTCGCAATCATTGGCAATACTATAAGTTATGAGCGTTTGTGACGGAAGAAACCTGAACACGCATACGGCTTGACACCTTTCTTTTCCAACTCATCAAGAATCAGATTCATACCAATAGAATCAGAGCTATCATGTCCCGCGATGACGACATAAATGCCTTCTTTTTCGGTTTCTTTTTTGAGTTCCTCAGTCCAATGCATAGTAATAATTGTACTAACTCCCGCTCGGGCTAGTTTCGGGATGGAATCAGGACCAGGGCTTGTTCCACCTGTAAAGAATACAAATTTCTCGCCAACACTTCCCTCAGGATTACCGTTGAGGATTTCAGGACCAGCACCGACTTTCTCGGCTTCTTGATACTCGGGAATTTCCAGAAGTGTATCAACCAAATCCCCTAAGGTAACTGGATTCTTAGCTTTTAGGAAGTTGGTAAGGTATTGATATCCCAGTGAATCTGCCGGTGTGTGGGAGCACATGAAGGGCATGTCAATCAGGCGCGCGGCATCAATAGTTTGGGTATGATTCCTAGCCTTTGTAGCCCAATGTACTTCCTTGAGGCGTTTCGCCATTGCTGACTCAGCCTGTGCAATGGGAACACCAACCTTTGCCCAGTGCTCTGGTTGAAGGCGCATAACAAAGTCGAGCCTTGAAGTGCCAATGCCATGTGGGTGATGTGCCAAGACTAAATCGATGGGTTTGCCTTTGTCTCGAAGTCGATCAGCAAGTACAATTTCACCAGGAGTAATGTCTATTCCTGCGAGGAGGCTTTTGATTTCCCGGTCTGGGTCTCCGTATAGGAGCCGGCAATCAGTGTAGGGATTCCAGACGACATCTGTATCGGCAAATTCTTTCTTTTTTCCTTCCAGTTTCTCTAACTTCTTCTTGGATGCCTCGAGGACCTTCTTGACTTTCTCTTCACCACGAGGATCGGCTTTAATCCCCAATTCGACTATTAGGTGGTAAATGTCTCCGAGCTTCATGGCTTAGGCGTATCCCTTGGATAGTTTGAATCTTTCGGATGCAAGAAAGAACTCCGGCTAATTAGCTAACGGGAGTGTAGTTCATTCTTTGAGAATTCCCTTTTTCACCGCATCTTCAAGTAACCCTTGTGTATACTCCCATAATACTTTGGATCCATTGCCCATGTGTTTTTTCGTCTCGATGACTTGAGGTTTGATTATAGAATGAATTCTCCAGGAACAACCACCATTTAGATAGGCGAGAAAAAGTGGTTGCATAGAATCTATTGTCCGAGCATATCGCGCCTCCGGTGTGGATTGGCTCTCGTATTCTTTCCATAATGCAAGGTATTCGCTTTGTTGGTCAGTAGGGAGTAATCCGAAGAGGTGACGAGCCGCCGTAGTTTCTCGCTCATGTTGGTCTTTGGCATGTTCTTTGTCATAAATGAAGGTGTCTCCCGCATCGATTTCCACAATATCATGAATGAGCAGCATCTTAAGCACCTTGAATAAATCGATGTCGGGTCGGTTAGCATATTCACTGAGCAAAAGTGCCATAATGGCGATGTGCCAGGAATGCTCAGCATCATTTTCTTTGCGACTGGCGTCAACAAGCCAGGATTCACGGAATACTTGCTTTAGCTTATCAATTTCCGCAACGAACTCGAGTTGTTTTAAAAGGCGAACAGAATCCATACAGAATAGTACGATAGAAGATACATATTGCTTTGCCGGACATAGAACTAGTTATCATCTTGGCTACTAGGATGGGGTTCACTAGTTTCTTCGACTGTACTTGATGATAGGCTTGACGACGCTTCATCTGATTGCTTTGAACCAAGATATTCAGAAATATCAACGTCTACTACGCACAGTTGTTGCAGTTCTTGTGTCCCACGAGAATCCATATACGCTCGGAGGTGTTTCTGAAGCCAAGGAAGATGCCGGTCATAGGCTAACAGCATTAACAGGGGCATGTAGATGACGATGAAGGGATTGAGTAGGGTAATTAAGACAACAAACCAAGCGGGGACCCAGGGCCAGATCGTTGCATGTGCTGTTGCATAAATTAAGCCGATGTAGAAGATGATGCCACCATAAAAGATTATCACGGATATTCCGGCATATCCAGCAAGTAGGTAGGTTAGGACTCGCCCTGCACTAAAGAGTTCTTGTGATCCGCTGGGTGGTTGGCTATGAAAGAGGATCTTTGTGTCGTCAATTAACCATGATGAGGGTAAAATCACTCCTAATGCAACAAACACAATTGGGAATATTATGACGGCGATGTTCCAAGAGTTTACAACTAGTGGTAATTCAGGTACCCAGTAAATGAAAAGTTCACCAAAATAGGCTGCGACTGTTAGGGAGAGGCCAAACGTTAATAACAAGGCGAACACGGCTCGTCGAAAGACCGTATAAAGTTCGGAGGGCTTCTTGGTGTCAATACCATAGTAGTAATCTTCACTACCTGGGTTAAGGATGCGGTTTAGGGGTAAAACCAACCATCGAGGAGTAATAACAGCCATTACTAGGTAAAAGGGAATAGCCAGCAGTGGCAGGAGATAGAAGAGGATAAGCCAATCTGTGACGCCACTTCCAGGGATAATTGGGACGATATCAATCCAGCCATAGATTAGCATTGGTAAAATATAGTTGAGAATTGCCCATGTCACATCTAAGGAGATAACGATGATCATGACCAATATAACGATGTAGTAGGTCTTTCGTTCCATAGAAGGATACCTCGTCTTCCCATTATCTAGGAAGGACGGAAAGCCTACTAAAAGGTTCTTGAAGCTGACTGAGTCGAGTTAGGTTCTTGTGGATTCTTCCTTGAACCGAATATCAAAGGATTCTAGCTCTCGGAGAATTGGTTCATAGAGTTCAGGAACAATGGGAATCTGGACACCCTTCAGTTGAATTTCCCCGGTTAAAATCATATGGGACGCAATCGCCGCAGGGAGAGCAACGGTTCGACTCATAGATGAATCGCCATTTGGAATTCCATAATCAATGAGTGTTGAACGGATCTTTTCACGTGAATTATCAGAATTTTGTATTGTAAATTGATGCTGCATTACAATCATGTCACGTTCACCTGGGGCATACTGCAGCTTTTCTTGAAAAAGGGCTACGAGAACATCGATTGGTGCGCCTCGAGTAAGGGGAATCTCATGGTCTCCGAAGAGTCCTAACCACTCGTATCGTTGGATTACTTCATCTTCAACAGAGAGATTAAGTCGCCCGGCTACTTCTTCCTTTACGTCAGTTCCAACTGGCAACTTGAGATGTTGACGTAAAAATTGGGCATAGGATAAATCATGAAAGGATTGTTCCTCCAAGTCTAACAAGCCTAGTTTCCCAATGTTGTACATGGTCTTACACCAACCGGGGTATCGGAGCGTTCCACGCAACATAGTTTTGATACCTTGTAATCCATAGATGTCGATATATTGAAGCGAATTACGGTTCGGGTATCCTTCAAAGTCACCAAGTTCGGGAACTACCTCTACATGACAGCTGTTAAAAAGTTCCTCAGCAGGGATTTCGATTCTCTTCCCATCTCGTCGGAAAAGAGCAGAATTCCGTCCGGCTAATAAGACGCCCCGTGGACTCCATGAAAGCTTGTAACCAAAGGGATTGGTGTTCGCATCGGGGGCGGGTAATCCTCCCGTAAAGCTAGTAAATTCTAGGATTTTCCCTCCATGGGCTTGGGCTTTGTGAATGATTTTCATGGCCGACATGTGGTCTTGTCCTGGATCCACGCCACACTCATTAAGAAGGATAATGTTTGCCCGTTTTGCCTGGCCATCCAGAGTGCGCATTTCATCTGATACATATGAGGTTGTGACCATGTTCACTTTGTGACGCAGGCATTCGCGAGCCACTTGGACGTGAAAGGTATAGGGGAGAAGGGATGCGACAAGGTCAGCGGGTTTCACTAGATTCTTGAGTTCCTTCGCTTGTCGATTGATATCAAAAGCTCTGGCTTCGCCATTAGGATGGTCCCCAATCAGATTCATCGCTTTACTCAAAGTTCGACTTGCAACGGTGACTTGGTAGTCATGATCGAGCAAATAATTTACATATGGGCGTGCCACCAGCCCCGCACCGAGAACTAACACATGTTTCATTCCTTGTTACTTCCTGGCATTGTTTCGTGGTCTTGCGTTACAAATACTTTTTGAGATACTCGTAATCCGGAGTGAGTTTCCCTTGATAGACAATGACAGCTGTCTTGACTTCTGGGGGAAGATCTAACTCCTCAAACGAGACCGAGTAGTCAGCTTTGACAATGGGTGGGATGAATCTCTGAAGTGTTTCACTAAATGAAGTCGAAGCCTCTCGTGGTAACTCCGTGGGAAGGTTGTCTACAGCCATGACTATCACTCCTTCACCGGTCACTCCCAATTCCGCATTTTCTGTTAGTGGATTATACACAAAGGTCGGATGATCTGGTGTGGTGCAATCTACAGTGAATTCGATGGCCCCATGGATGTCACAGCTGATATCTCCAACAATGATGAGTCGTGGATTGCCTTGAAATTCATTCCATAACTGCTTCAGTTCCTGTTTCGTTATCATGCGGGGATATTTATCGGTCCAATAAATGCAGTTCATGAGCACCGTGAGGTGTCGGAGATATTTGAAAAAAACAGATTGGTATTTCGTTTTCCCGTGGTCATAATAGTGTTGTAATTCGAAGGTGGCAGATGAATCAAGGGGTTGGACAGTATCCTCCTCGTGGAAAACAACCTTGTACAATAGTT
The DNA here is from genome assembly GCA_016550405.1 of archaeon. The sequence goes on from JABXGX010000234.1 coordinate 5,364, forward strand.
TGTTATTTGGTTCAAGATTTGATAACTCATCGGGGTTTACTGGTTTGTGGGGAAGGATATCGAAGATTGCCTGCGCACCCCTTGAGGTGTTTCCATAACCAATGAACCCAGCCACCAATGGGGCTAGTTCCTTGGCAAATCCTTCTGTCCGTATTTGTTTTCCAACTGATTCAATTGCTGCCTTTAACTCATCCATCCCTGAATTCTTGTAGGTTGGTTTCAGGGCTGCAAAGGGATTTGGTGCTATGTCCTTCACTGTTAATCGTTCACCTAATGCACGGAGAGTTTCTGCCATGCCAGCATATCCTGCCCAGTTCCCGAAAAAGATTAAACGGCGACCAGAGTCCACTTCGACGATTCGTTCATAATCGATGAGGGTCGCTCCTACATCAAGGATTTGTTGTAACATCTCCATATTGTAATCTTGGCCTTTGATTACATGCGCGAAGAACAGGTACACCTTTCCTGGTTCAAAGACCTCTTTGGGTATCTCTTTAATCCCAAAAATAACTGGCACTTCTCCACCTCGAAGATCCGCAACGGATGCTCCTGCCTTCTTGTATATGTCTTCAGAAAAGGCTCGTTGTTCTGAAGGTTCTATTACAAATTCGAAGCCATGGGACTTAATCAGCTCCTCGACATCCTTAGGAACGATGGGGGTTCGCAGTTCAAAGGCTTTGTTTTCGCGGCGGATACCAATTTTCTTTGGCATTCAAATCCATCCTTTCCTGGCGGTGAGGTTCCTCGGTTAAGCTCGCAAGTAGAAAAGTCTAGTGCCTGCGCAAAGAAACGCCCGCTACGCTTCTCAGATCAAGCTACACATTAAAGACGAAGTTATCACTCTTTAGTTCAGTGTTGATGCCAATGATTACTGAGGTCTTGGAAAGAATTGTTCAGAACACCGACAAGGCACTCAATGCAGCGAAAAAAATCTGCAGCATCCCAACAGTAGCGGCGCAAGGAAAAGGAATTGATGAGACCGCAGAACTTGTTCAAAAGATGCTCGAGGACGCTGGAATCCCATCAGAATTACACCCTACTTCCGGAGCCCCTGTTGTCACCGGCTTCTTAGACGTCGGTGCGAAGCGAACACTCCTTTTCTATGATCATTATGATGTGCAACCCGCTGAACCTTTCGATCTCTGGGTTTCCCCACCCTTTGAACCGGAAATCCGTGAAGGGCGATTTTATGCACGAGGGATTGCTGACAATAAAGGGGATACAATTTCCCGGATTTGGGCAGTGAAAGCATTCAAAGATGCTGGTGTGGAGCTTCCGGTGAACATCAAGTTTGTCATTGAAGGCGAGGAGGAGATTAGTAGCCCCAATCTTCCCGACTTCACAAAGAAACACAGCGAGTTCCTTAAAGCCGATGGCGGTATCTGGGAATTTGGGAGTGCTGGATTTGATGGGACACAAGAAGCCTGGTTAGGGCTAAAGGGAA
>JABXGX010000235.1 GCA_016550405.1 archaeon
AAAGGCTTGCTCCCGCAGGAAGTTTTCCTTTTATCTGGCATGCGGAAATTCATGCGTATTAGACTTAGCAAAAGCTTAACCTAGCCAAAAAAGGTTTGACTTGTGCTATCTTCTTTTGTGGACAAGCTAGTCACTGATTTCAATTCGAACCTTTTCTGTGCCTTTCGGTTTAGGGGCTCTCAAGGTTGAGAGAATTGCGAGAATCACAGTCTGTAAGAGTTTGTCAACATACTCGTTTATTCCTATTTCACGGTCAAATACAATGAGGGTAGTTTTTCTTTCGTCGGGTGTCATTTCGCCTCACCTATGTTTATTGTTGGATTAGTGAGAAGCCATTTATCAATTGCTTCTAACAGGAAGGGAAATTCAGCAGGGATTCGAATTACCGAAGATAGTTCTGGGTCCAAACTACACTGTCCAAGGATTGGACTCGCAGTCTCTGCTTGAAACTCCACGACTTCTTCAAGATTTCGAACACAGATAACTTTGGCAATATCAGGGCTTCTTTGGGTCCATTCTCGAAAGCCTTCCAGAATAACAACATCTGCTGAGATTGCAGTGCGACCATAGTGTAATAATTGGTTTAGATCAGTGATTGGGTGTTGAAGCAGGAGGCTCGTAGATGTTTCGCTATGAAGAAAGGTTGCCTTGGCTCCTGCTTCGAGATGGCGATATGAATCAGTTCCTGGTGAATCCAAGGAAAACTCTGGTTCACCTACGTGTTTAGCGCTGAGCACTCGGTGACCTTGCGCCACAAGGTGAGTAATGATTTTTGTGGTTACAGTAGTTTTTCCTGAATTTTTGTAACCAAATACGGAAATGGTTGGGGGTATTGAAACGATCAGCAATCCTCCCTGATGCAGGCTTCTGAAGGTAGATGGGGTCTCTCTCGTATAATCATTTTCATTAAATTAGAGTGAAAAAATCTAGAAACGTGGTAGCTCAATAAAAGTTCAAACTTGTAGTCACACTTTTAAGCAGAACACAGCAAAAAGCGGGTCTAAGTACCTCAGTCACCGTGACGGAGAGTCCAACGTTGTCATTATCACGCACCGTTGTCATTGGCCTATTAGGCCTTATACTTCTAAGTGTAATTATGTTGTTACTTTTCGCCCTCGACTTCTTCATCGCAGGGCTGCATTTGAGCATGTATGCCGTATACATCCTCATCATCATGACTGCTATCTTCGCACTTCTAGCCATCGAAGATAAAGACCTGCTTCATGCTGCCCTTTATTTAGCGGGCTCCGCAGTCACCCTTGCCCTCATCTATTTGGTGCTATTTGCGATTTGGGTTGCCTTCTTCCAACTCGCGATCTATGCTGGGGCTGTAACTGTGATTATCATCTCAGGCATCTCATTAACAACTCGCCGTGGGACTGGGGAAGTTGAAGAGGAGGACGTCTGATGAGAATCAAAGTCGTTGGTTTTATCCTCACCCTGATGTTTGGAATCGTTACCGCCTATATAATCGGCATGGCATACAACATCTACTTAGATCCCAGTGTAGTGGTTGATCCTGCTGCTTGGGCAATGCGGTTTATCGCCTCTCCAGATAACGTGTATGCGATGATTCAATCATTGGGTAATATACTCTGGCACTATCGGGGCCTCGATATGGCCCTGTTAGGTGTGTTTTTGTTAGCTGCGGCTTTGGCGAGTTCTGCGTTCTTCTATGAGATTACAAAGAAACCTACTGAAACAGAGGAGAAGGAGTAAGTAACTATGTCGTATCTTGAAATTTTAGGAGTTCCCATTACGGCGTTTCTCATCTTAGCGGTTTTCCTGTATGCGATTGGTCTCTATGGTATGGCAACCAAACGTAACATGATTAAATTCCTAATTGCCTTGGAATTATTGCTTGACGGTGCCCATCTGAACTTCATTGTGTTTGCGACGGCGTGGTCAGGCTTTTACATTGATTTAATGGCCCAGGCGATTGTCATCGTCAGCATCTGCATTGGTGGCGGAGTCATAGCAATTGCCTTGGCGTTCTTCATTCGAGCTTACAATAAATTCGGAACCCTCGATATCCGAAAACTCAACAAACTGCGTCATTAACCTGAGGTGAAAAAGAAAAATGCTTCCTTACGCTGCTTGGCTTTGCTGGTTGTTCCCAATCATTGGAGCTCTCCTGAAACCGATCTTTGCGAAGATTCACCCACGTCTTCGTGACATTGCTGCCGTTATCTTCGGAGGCTTAGGCATGATTATGGCATTATCTATGCTTCCCTTCATTTGGTCTGGAACAACTTGGATTGGGGGAACAGTGGCAGAACCTTGGTTACTCTGGTATGAGACATCCTTTGATTGGTTGACCATTCCAATCATTGGGACGATTCAGTTTGGGATGCTTGTGGATCCCCTTTCTGTTTTCATGGCTTGCATCGCCACGGGTCTCGGCTTCCTCATTCTTCTATACAGCTTAGGCTACATGAAAGGCGACACTTCACTCACCCGTTATTGGTTCTTCATGCAATTATTCATTGGTGGCATGACGCTTTTAGTAATGGCAAATACCTTATTTGTTACATTCATCGGATGGGAAATTGTTGGGCTCTGCTCATATGCGTTGATTGGGTTCTGGTACAACCGGTCCAATATAATCCATGATGATCAACTGGGTGACCTCACTGAAGGCAAATACAATTCACATTG
>JABXGX010000236.1 GCA_016550405.1 archaeon
GAAGAGCTTCAAGTTGTTTTTGTGCTCGATATTGTTGAACAATTGCTAAAAGTGCGTTAAAGGCGATAATTACAATCCAGATAATCACATTCGAAGTTCCAGGAGTATCAAAGAAAATGACAATTGCCGATAGGATAACGATAACAATTAAGTAAATGAGGATGAGTCCGTTTAAAATCGGTGCTAGATATACTCGCCAAAAGGACCCACGAATTCGTGGTAGCTGGTTGGGTCCATATTTATCCAATCGGTTCAGAGCTTCGCCACTCATTAATCCATGCTCAAGATCTGTGTCAAGTTGTCTTTCCAACCTTGCCACAGTCTGACTATGGGGGTTGAGAATAACTTCCTGGTTTGATCGATTTTCTCCGCTAGAGGGCATACAAGCTTTCCCTAGCAGGTTTTGCGTGGACTTTGCTTAAAAGTGAATTGCGCAGCTAATTTCCAACATCTGGTCGGTTATGTTCTCGCATGATATTTGCCATTTCACGTAACCGTTTATCCACTCGCCCCAAGATTGAATCGGTTGGGAATTTTCCATCAGCCTGTCGTTTCCCAGCAGGCAAACCTGTTAATAGTTCAATGCCCTCTTCGATTGTATCAACTGAGAAGATGTGGAATTTTCCTGCTTTGACTGCTTCGATGACTTCATCCTTAAGCATGAGGTTTTGAACATTAGATTTGGGAATAAGAACACCCTGATCGCCAGTTAAGCCAATTTCTTTGCACACCGCAAAGTAACCCTCGATTTTTTGATTGACGCCACCAATAGCTTGTATATGACCGTGTTGGTTAACTGATCCTGTAACTGCAAATCGTTGTTGAATTGGAACTTCAGAAAGGGCAGATAGCATAGCATAAAGCTCTGTGCTGCTGGCGCTATCTCCATCAACCCCTCCGTAGCTCTGTTCAAAGGTGATTCGGGCAGATAAGCTCAGGGGTTTATCTTGACCAAAGGTTTCGTGAAGGAATCCGGTAAGGATTTGGACTCCTTTGATTTGGATGGGCCCACTGAGTTGGGCTTCTCGTTCGATGTCAATTACTTGGCCGCGTCCTGGTGCTACTGTTGCTGTGATGCGGGAGGGTTGTCCGAAAGTGAAGTCACCCAGGGATAGTACTGAAAGCCCATTGATTTGCCCTACAGCGTCTCCCTTGGTATCGATGAGCACCACGCCTTTCTTAATATACTCGCGGATTTTTTCCGCGTATAAGCTGGATCGGAAATAACGTTCATCAATAGTCTTTTTGATGTGGGATAATCTGATCTCTTTTTTACCCTCCTTTTTTGCATAGAAGTTGGCTTCACGGATCACATCTGAGACGACATCGAATCGCGTTGATAGTTTGTCTTGATTATCTGCCAGCCGGGAGCTGAAATCCACGATTTCGGCGATAGCTTGAACAGTTAGGTGTAGAAGTGATTCTTTCTCCGTGAGCGTACAAACAAAATCACCATAAATTTTTACGGATTCTTGGTTGCGATCCATCGAGGTATCAAAATCCGCTTTTACTTTGAAAAGTTCGCGGAAATCGGGGTCAAGCTGATAGAGCTGTTGATACCACAATGGTTCACCAACGAGTATAACTTTGAGCTTCAACGGTATTGGTTCAGGATGAAGAGTTTTGACAGTTAGGAACCCCATGGTCTCAGAGGCTTCTTCGATTACAACATGATCATGTTGAAGTGCGCGTTTTAGGGCGGGGTACGAGACTGGATTCATTAACATTTCCCGAACTGGGATGACAAGATATCCCCCATTAGCTCGGTGAATATCGCCTGCCCGAATCATGGTTGTGTCAGTCACTAAAGCACCAAAGCGGGGTTCCTTTTCTACGCGACCGAAGAGATTTGTGTATGTCGCATTGGAAACAATGACAATGGGTGCTCCATCCTGCTCTGAATGATCAACGATTAAATTTACTTTGTAGCGTTGAGCAAAATCTTCAGGTGATGGCATGCGAGCAGCTAGCATTGGTGGGAGTCCTTCGGGTTGACGTCCGATGAATTGGTTTAGGTTCTCAATCAAATCGTCGGAGAGCTCATGAACCCATTTTATCGCTTTTTCATTTCCTTGATATTCTTCTTCAAGCTCCGTAATTAGGGGTTCAAGGGTGAATCGAACTGCTTTCTCTTCCATTTGGCGGAGTTTTTCACGTAGTTCACGTTCTAAATTCCTAAGTTTTCGGAAAGTTGCGCGGAGTTCTATTTCCAGCGCACTGCGACGAGATTCAATTTCCTTTCGAGCCTCAGGTTTTAATTGAGCAATCATTTCCGGCGTGATTGGTTGCCCTTTGATAATTGGTACCATCAATAATCCTGTTTGTGTGCCCTGTAAAACAAAGCCAGCTTCTTGTGCTTTCGATCGCATCTGCTCAGTTAATTGATCTCGTTGATCTTCGAAGAGCTGGCTTTGTTCTTCACGTTGTTTCGCGTATTCTTCACTTTCTAACATTTGTTGTATTGATGTTCGAGAAGCTTCAATAAAGCGATCAATCTTACTAACAAAGACCTTCCCCATCCCAGCCGGAAACTCGAGAGCCATTGGTTTAAATTGGTTTGAATAATTAGTTACATAACACCAATCTGAGGGGACGGGTTGAGTTGCTGCAATTTCTTTTAAATAACGTTCGATTGCTGTAGATCGACCTGTGCCGGGCATTCCTGCCACATAGATATTGAATCCCTTATCGGGAATTTCTAATCCGAATTGCATGGCATTGAGAGCACGAGGCTGTCCCACAACCCCTTCCAGGGGAGATAACTCTGCACTCGTCTTACACGTGAATTCGCTTATCTGACATCGTGCTCGTAGCTGTTTTTCATCTAATTTCGGCAATGTCTATCATCTCCAGAATGTGAAACAAATAGGAATATCTCCTATTTAAGAAACTTGAGGTTCCTCGATTTCATTAAGTGGAAGCCTTCATTTATTTGGCCTTCGTGAGGTCTTTCACATGATAGCGTGCCAAGATAGAACAGATAACGCCGATTAGCTCTGACAGACTGAACATCAAGAAAAAAATAATCGATCCAATTATTGGAAATATCATCGTAATTATCGTTAGAAACACCAGATTGGTCAAACCAAAGCCTGTACCTACACCAATAAGGAATTTCCTAGTCCAGTAACGCTTCCGCTATAAGAAGTACACAACTACCAGCACAGTGACCCCCCCAAAAAAAATCGCGAGCAATTCGGGAACAATTAATCTAAGCCGCACGATCGGTGGAACTTCCGGAATAACAATAGCACCAAGGATGAATGGCAATCACAACCACACCGGAACCCACCCCAGTCCAACCCGAAATAATAAGCAATAGACCACCAATGATACTCAACACAATAGCATTCCGATTTTCCATTATCATCAACGCACTACGGTAATGTCCACAAGACCGATTAGCCTTTAACAACCACCTACCTTTCTCAAAGACCCCCTCAACAAGCAATACCAGCATCGAACACACCCAATTAACGCCGTGAATCGTTGATAAAACCAAAATCTCTTAAGGCAGAACAGGACATGAACCTACTACTCTGAAAACTTAAAGGCAGTTGACCCACAATGGCAAAACAACCCATGACCATGACCATACCAATCGGTCCTCAACACCCCGCCCTCAAAGAACCCGAAAACTTCACAATCACCGTTGACGGAGAGATCGTCGTCGACGTTGACCCCCGTATCGGCTACGTTCACAGAGGAATTGAAAAGGCATTTGAGAGCCGAAGCTTCAGCCAAAACGTTTACCTTGCTGAACGCATCTGCGGCATCTGCTCACAATCCCACACCACTTGTTATGTCCAAGCCGTAGAAGAGATTCTCGATTTAGATGTGCCACCACGTGGCTTATACATTCGGGGCATCATGAATGAGTTGAACCGAATTCACAGCCACATTCTCTGGCTGGGCGTTGCAGGTCACGAGATTGGCTGGGATACCCTCTTCCATTACTCGTGGCGAGACCGCGAATACGCCATGGACGTCATCGAAGAGATCTGTGGGAATCGGGTCAATTATGCCAATAACATCATTGGTGGCGTCCGCCATGATATCACGAAAGACCAAGTGCCATCCATGGTTGACCGGATGGAAAAAATCCGAGACCGAATGCAACATTATCTGAACTTAATTTTAAAGGAACAAACCATTCTTGATCGTGCTTTAGGCGTCGGTATTCTCGAAACAGAAGTCGGGAAAGCCCTCTGCGCTACCGGTCCCACAGCTCGAGCCTCTGATATCAACTGGGACGTCCGCAACACCCAACCTCGTACTCCTTACAAGGAAAGTGAAGGCAAACACTGGGAAACCCGAACCTCCGACCTCTGCGACGTCGCCGGCCGTGTAGTCGTCCGCATCCTCGAAGTCATCGACTCCTGCAATTGCTGCATCGACTGGCTCAACAACCTCCCCCGAGGCGATATCAGCGTCCGCGCCCCTCGCCGCGTCCCACCCGGTCACGCCCTCAGCACCTTCGAAGCCCCCCGCGGCGAAGTCGTCCACTACGTCGTCAGCAACGGTAGCGACAAACCCGAACGCCACAAAGCCCGCGCTCCCACCCTCGGCAACATTCCCTCCGTTGTCGAAATCCTCAAAGGTGGAAAAATAGCAGATGTGCCTATCGCATTGGCTTCAATCGATCCCTGTTTTAGCTGTACTGACAGAATCATCCTGGCTTACCCGGATGGATCGAAAGAAGAGAAGCCGTGGGCGTGGTTTGAGCAGAAGAGTCGGGAAGAGCGGGAACGCGTGAAGTCGTGGCGCCGGTAATTCGCTTCACATCTTTAGAATGGGCGTACCGTTTCCAAATTGCGTATTAATTCATATTGTTAGTGCTAGTATTTGCGAAAAGCAATTAGTGATCTGTAGCAATAAACGAATTGATTGATATGAAGACTGCAGGAGAATTAACCGAAGACGAATGGAAGAAGAAACTGTCAAAAGA
>JABXGX010000237.1 GCA_016550405.1 archaeon
GTGAACGAAATCATCTTGGAAAATTTTCCGTTTATCAATTTCCCGCGTCACTTCTAAGGTTTCAACCGGCATAGTCAGTTGAAAATAGGGTGAGCTAGCGATTGAGCCAATCATAAGGAAAATACCAACAAGAACTAGAACATAGTTGATGAAAGCAAACCCTGAAACGAGGATGAAGATCCCTATGAGGAGGACAACTCGTCCACGTTCAGAGAACACAAAAATTTACGCTCCCGGTGCACTGATTTGCTTCAAAATCCGATCAATAACCGCATGCACCGAAGTTCCTTCCAATTCCGCTTCGGGTTTGAGAATCAAGCGATGATTTAATGCATGCTGAGCCAAAGCTTTCACATCATCAGGTGTGACATAATCCCTGCCACTCAACACCGCATGGACCTTCGAAGTGTCTAATAACACAATCGAAGCCCGTGGGGAACCCCCAATCAAAATTTGGGGATCATTTCGAGTTCGAACGACAATGTCCCGAATATAGGACATAATGTAGGGTTCAACGAACACGCGTTTGATCGTTTCCTGCATTTGAATTAATATCGAAGGATCAACGACAGGCTCCAATTCTATCTCTTCAGGCTGGTGCTTCCTTCGGAGAATCTCTACTTCCTCTGCATCCGAAGGATAATCAACATGTAATTTAAACAAGAACCGATCCACCTGCGCTTCGGGAAGTGGATAAGTGCCCTCCAGCTCAATGGGGTTCTGCGTCGCAAGAACCATGAAAGGCTGGGGAAGCGGTAAGGTCGAACCTTCGATTGTAACCTGAACTTCTTGCATCGCTTCAAGTAACGCTGATTGAGTTTTAGGCGGTGATCGGTTGACTTCATCGGCTAGGACTAGATTTGAAAATACTGGGCCTTTGCGTAAGCGGAATTCTCCAGTGTTTGGATCGTAGATATTTGTCCCCACAATGTCTGCAGGGAGCATATCTGGAGTGAATTGAATGCGTTTGAAATCGCATCCAATGGCTTGTGCAAAGGAGTTCGCCATGTACGTCTTGGCGATACCTGGAACTCCCTCTAGGAGTATATGTCCCTTCGCGAGAAGTCCTATTAGTATGTCTTGGAGGATATTGCGTTTTCCCACAATTACTTTGCCAACTTCATCAAGGATGGTCGTAGCATTGTTTCTTACTTCGGCAATAGACATGCCATCTCTGCTTTGACGTCTTCGACTCATTTTCATTCACCCAATATTGTCTCGAATTCGTTCAATTTTAAAGAAAAGATCCAGAAACACGTCTCGGTTCATTTGTTTGGACTCTTGGATCGCCTTTTCTATCGCTTCAAAGTCGTTTGTCAATTGCGCAATATCGCCTGGCTGACGGGTGCGAGAAACGGTTACTAATAACCGTGGCACATCGAAAACTCGTAGGCCGTGCCGTCGACGTAAATCACGTTTCAACTGACCGTAGATTATCTCCAACGCATCATTGTATCGATTATTGTTGATGTATTCGTAAAGCGCTTTCGTAAACATGGTTTGGCCCTTAAGTCGATACAGCTCCATCGGTTTTTGTTTCTCTGGTCGACCATAGGGCAAGTAGCGTCGCACCATCCAAATCGCAAGGAGTGGTGCCAAAGGGGCAAGAAGCCAATTTGTAGATACATAGGTGATTTGGCCCAGCATCAAACCCACATATAAAACAGGTGCCTGGGGCGACCAACCCAGATGATTGTGATCGATGATGATTGAATTCGCATTTCCCTTCCTAGCTAGGTAACTGAAGAGCTCCACAGCGAATTGACGGTTGGTCCCCCGATCAATCATATTGTTAATGAAGATACTTGGATCACTAAGCAGCATAAGCGTACCATTCTGTATCTGGATTTCCACCATAACTGGGTGGGGACCAGGTTGGTCTCCACGACTCGCATTATAAGCAATATAATTGGGATCTCCCCCATGCTGGATATGGTTTAAGACATCACCAGCAACGTTCCAAGAATTGGTTGAGGACATTGCTATGCCAGTTCCACCTGGAACTTCAATTGTCGAAGCATAGTTCATGACAACATGATGGCCAGACGAGAAGATAAGCCCCCCATCATTGAAAGAATTGATTGCAGGCAATAGTGGGCGTCCTCTATCGTTATTATCTGCATCAAGCAATAAATTTCGTGTGAAACGAATCGCGGAGACCCTCATTAGATTCTCCATCCGAGTCGGCCATGGGGTTGGACTGCTCGACAGATAAAGTGCAAGCCCATCTAATAAGGTGTTAGCGGACCCAAAATCATCTACTAAGAGCAAACTGCCCCCATCTAAGAAGAAATCTAAGAGCGCAGATATTTCGATGATTGAGAAATAATGGGTTGGACCTATAATGCATAGAACATGGTTTCCTGGTATTCCGTTAATGACGCTTAAAGAACTGATAAGTGGATTGACCTCGAAACCATTATTCTCTAATTCCAGTGCCAGCTCTGAACATCCATCACCGAGAACTGGACTAGTGTTGTAAATAGAAAAGGCGAGATTATCGATTCCACCTACGCCACTAATGCTAAGAATTATTGGTAGCCAGGCTATGGCGAAAACGAAGCAGAAAATAAAGATGGTGAAGAACTTGCTTCGTTTTTTCGCTTCAGCCGCTTTGCGTTGGTTGGGCATCTGATTCGGGTTGCTGTTGTTCTTGCGTGACAAACCGCAAATTGCCTCCGGTTAAGGAGTTGTATACACTTGCAAAGGCACTCAATGTTTGAAGAGCCAAATTATAGCTGATGGGATGATCGCTATATCGGGCTTCTTCAACGCCTCGAATGAATACTTCCATGGTTCGGGAATCCAAGCGACCGTGTGCAATAGTTAGGTTGGCAAACTCTCGGACGGTAATGCTGGGATCTCGATATATGCCGATTTGGGCTTGGATGATTGTCTCGAACATACGGAACGCGTAGATTACTGCTTCACGGTATTTCTTTTCGGTTAAAAGTTGGCGAAGTGAGGTCAGCATCGCAGCGGCATCAATTGAAGGCGCAGCTGATTTTCGAGGACGACGTTTCCAATAGCGATAGCCAAAAATAGCTACTACTACTATGACTATGACTACAACTATGGCAATAATCCATTCCATGGGAATAGGTAGTGCTGGTGGTGGTTGCATGGGTTGTTGAGCCTCCACAGTTATGTTTCTTACAGAGGAGTTAAGGGTAATTATCGTTTCGTGCTGAAGTTGAAGGGCATAGGAAATATCGTTGATTCCTGACGGGGCGAATCTTAGCACAAAACCTACCCGGCCCTGTTGATTTGATGCAGTGGAAATGTTGCTCGTTCCATTAACGAAGAGCTGAACATCGCGATTAGGGAGAGCCCGTCCGAAGTTATCAACAAGGGTTCCATTAACCACAATGCTTGCATTCCACGCATAAGGTCCCGGTTGTACATCAATCACTAAAGTCGCATTTGAAAACACATCAAGGAGTTCAAAATCGGCACTGAATCCATAATAGGGGGCTCCCGCAAATACGACGTCGAAGGAGATAGTCGAAACGACTGTCGGCACACTAGTGGGAATTGCCCAAGTTAACGAAAAAGTGCCACCTGCTTGTGTTAAAACGGTTCCAACGGGAACTGAAATCGCTTGATATGAAATGTCAATATCAATAGGTTGTCCTGAAAGCCCTGCTCCTTGGTCATCAATTAATTGACCTGTTAATGTTACAGTCTCTCCTAGAAGAACTGGAGAAAAATTAATCATAAGATTCTGTATTTGGGTCGATGAATTAATCGTGAAATAATCGTAACTCGATATCACCACTATGGTTGGGTGAATAATATTACCTGTGACTTCTCGAAGACCAATTGGTTGAGTGGCGCTAACCTGATAGCTAACAAAGAACGATCCGTTTGGGAATGTCATCGTGGAAACAACTTGTGTTCCATTTAGATTTATTAGGACTGTTACTCCTTCTTGACGTGTTCCATTCTGGTCTTCTACCCAACCTGTGAAGTATATGGTGTTTCCCCGTTGGGTTAAATCATCCCCGTCATCATCGTCGACAAAGA
>JABXGX010000238.1 GCA_016550405.1 archaeon
AGGAGACCATCTAATCGGGGGATTAGCGTGGCTGAAAAGACAAAATCCGGTATACCAGGTTTAGATGAAGCATTATATGGTGGATTTCCAACCGGGGCTGTCATTCTCGTCAGCGGCGGTCCAGGGACGGGAAAGTCAATTTTGGTGAACCAGTTCTTAGTCAAAGGTGCCGCAGAATACAAAGAACCCGGTGTTCTCGTTTCAATGGAAGAATCGCTTGCCTCAACGATTCGAAACATGAAGCAGTTTGGTTGGGATCTCCAAGATTTGATTGACAAGGGTATACTTGCAATGGTTGATGCGTCGCCAATGATACAAAATGACCGAGTAGTTCTAAAACCAGAACACCCCGTTTTAGGCCGAGAAGAATTTACAATGGAATCACTCCTTTCACTGATTCATCGAGAAATTCGACGTATCAAAGCAAAACGGGTGGCAATAGATTCGATTTCCACTCTCACCTTACAACATAAAGATCTGTTCCGGATTCGTCACGACCTGCTGAATATGGTCCGATCACTACGGATGAGTCAAGCTACATGTCTAGTAGCAGTTGAGAGTCCAACTGAGAATAGTATCGGACGCTTTGACGTTGAAGGGTTTCTCGTGGATGGCGTCGTGATGATGAAACTAATGAGTCAAGGGAATGTTCGCATTCGCACCATTGAAATTGGTAAAATGCGTGGTACTAGCCACCAAATGAACCCCCTCCTTCTCATGATTGGAGATAAAGGGATTCAGGTCTCCGATTTACCCCCAATTCAATGACAACCAAAAGGAGGACTAGATGAAATCGAAACCGACGGGCTTAAATCTCTTCAAGCGAATACTCTCTTACGGGAAACATAAACTGGGTTTGGTGAATGCGTAGAATGGCACCTAGAAGCGGCCGATATATGTTCAAGGTTTCCATTATCGGAGATTATGCCGTGGGAAAAACTTCCTTAATCAAACGATATATGACCAATACCTTCGAAGAAAGCTATAAGGCGACTCTGGGTGCAGCAATTTCAACTTTTAAGACCACGGTAGCTAATTCTTCTATTTCACTTCAAGTATGGGATCTTGCCGGCCAAACCGCGTTTCAACGCATTCGTGTCCAATATCTCTTTGGAACAGATTTTGCACTCGTTGTATATGACATAACTCGAAAAGAGACACTTGAGTGTGTCAAAGACTGGGTAAAGGATGTTAAGCAAAGCGCACCTGATGTGTTGCTTTATCTTGTGGGTAACAAAATTGATTTGGAAGAGAATCGATTGGTATCCCCAGGTTCAGCTAAAAACGTTAGAAAAAGTTTGAATATGTTGGGATACCTTGAAACTTCTGCAAAAGATGGCACTAATGTCAACGAACTCTTTCAAAATATCTCTCAATTGCTTTATGACTACACACAAAAGAATATTTAGAATAGGTGTTGAAACTCGTGACCCTGCCAGCAGAACTCATTGAATTCCTGAAACAGGAACAAGGCCAAACCCTCCTTGTTAAAGGAAAGTCTGGTACAGGTAAATCCACCTTTGTATTGTCTTTATTAGAAGAAATCGCGAAAACGATACCTGACAAATTTAGCGTTGGAAACTTCATCTATCTTTCAACACGGGTTGCCAGTTCTAGCCTTAAATCTCAGTTTGGCTGGGCTTTTGAGATGCTCCCTGAAAGGCAAATTGTTGATGCTACTCCTTCCCTAATGGGTGTCCCTGAATCTCCACTTGAATGTGGCGAATCTATAAACAATCGCCTCGTCTATTCAGATGAACTGACCTTCATTAGTGCCGTCAACGACCGACTTCGAAACCTTAGTTCACCGGTATGTATCATCGATTCATTTGATGCCATTATTGAGGCAGCTCAAGCTGATCCACAACGATTAACAAGTGCTTTAACTAATCTGGGCAGAATCCTTTGTGGAAAAATCATACTAGTTGTCGAAGGCATTGATGAGTCCCCGCTAGACCACATTGTCGATGGTATTGTTTGTGTGACTAAAGAACTCACTGAAGGACGCATGTGGCGAAGTTTACAGCTCATTAAATTACGTGGTACACGAATTCACCGAGGGATGCGTGGTTTCTCATTACGAGGAAATCGGTTCGCAATCTTACAATCGTATGATGAAGAGCAAGCTGTTCGTATCTCTGATTTCAAAGTCATTCCCCACTCAGGAGGACGATTTTCTTCAGGAATCGAGGCGTTAGATCATATCATTGGGGGATTCCGTCGTGGAAGCACCTTTTTCATCGATGTCTCCGAAGGCGTTTCAAATGAAGCAGTCAACAGCTTGATACTCAATATGATAGCAAACTTTCTAAAACAAGATAGTGGTGTTATCATCGTTCCCCCGAATAAGCTCAGCTTCCGCCGATTAAAAGCAGCTGCCCTCAAATATGGATTCGTGGATCAACTCAACACTCGACTGCGCTTTTTTGCAAGCGCGGCAACAAGCCTTGGTGTGTCCAGTGCCACGGGAGAGTTAGGAGAATCGTATTACAAGACTGTTGCTTTTCGTGAAAGTTCTGATCTTGAAAATGCCTGGAGTATGGTATTAGAAGAACTAAGAAACCAAGGATGCAAAGACCTACTCAGTGTAGTTGGTTTTGGTTGGCTGCACTCTTGGCTTGGTCCCGAAAATCTTCCACGCTGGGCAACTCGGATATCCAATGATACTGCAACTGAAAGTAACCTCGCAGTTACAGTTGGATATGGAAGTACTCCCGAGATAAACCAGCACCTTGCGGATTTAGCAGATATTCATGTAAAACTCGCGGTAAAACAAGGCGTTACAGTATTCCGCGGAATTAGCCCGATCACTCCTCAATATTGCTTGTATACTCATTTAGTGGAGGGTAAACCACAAATTGGCTTCCAAGAAATCGCATAAAGTGAAAATCCTATTAGCAGATGATTCCGAAACCTTCCTTCGGGCAGCACAGTTGCTACTCCGTGATTATGAAATCGAAACAGCTGCTGACGGTGAAGAGGCTCTTGAGAAACTCAAAGCTAGTCCACCAGATATCTTCTTCGTCGATTTAGTCCTTCCGAAAATAAGTGGAACCGAGCTGATTCGCCAAGTCACTGCAGAGTATCCAGAGATAGCTATCGTCGCTTTGACAGCTATCGATGATCATGAAACCGTTCAAGAAGTCATGGATATGGGAGCCAAGGATTACCTAATCAAAGGTGCCCTCTCTTCAAATACCTTTAAAGCCATCATCGAAAAACTCACAAAAAGTTCTGAAAAATAGCTCAAAGCCTATTTGAGATCCTCAATAGTGCGACCAGTTTTTTTCAGGTATTCTTCTATTGCGATATGTAAACCATCGGCTGCAAGATTTGAGCAGTGCATCTTGATTGGTGGCAGTCCTTCGAGGTTATCGGCGACATCATTTCGAGTGATTTGGTATGCTTCCTTGAGGGTTTTTCCCTTGGTGATTTCAGTGACCATACTTGAGGTCGCGATGGCAGCAGCACACCCAAAAGTTTTGAATGATACGTCGGTTATGATATCATCCTTGACTTTGATATAGATCCATATGAGGTCTCCACAGGTCGGATTACCAACTTTTCCAACAGCATCTGCATCTTCCATTTCGCCCATATTCCGAGGATTGGTGAAATGTTCTAAAACTTTTTCACTGTACATGTTTATTCATCTCCTTTGCTAATTTCTAGGGTGATAGTGTTCATGTTCTTCACCCTCAAAGAGTTTATAGGGAACATCTTTCGAGAGCGGTGACATAGCCCGTAATTTTTCGATGATTGGGGGAATGACGTTCACGAATTGGTGGACTTGGGATAAGGTGTTTTCACGTCCTAAAGTGAGTTGAAGCGCCCCATGGGCTTCAGCTTCGGAGACACCCATACTCAGAAGACAATGTGAAGGCGCAAGCGTTTTCGATGTACAAGCTGAACTTGTAGCGACAAGAAATCCTTGGAAGCTTAAGTGCAGGGTGATAGCCTCGCCTTCAACATAGCTGAAGCGAATATTAGCGTTATTTGGAAGTCGTTCTGTTGGGTGCCCGTTCAGGTACGCTTCATCAACATTCTTGAGTACTCCATCAATCAGGGTGTCACGTAATTCCTTCAAATGTGTGATATATGCAGGGAGTTCTTTCATAGCAATTTCAGCCGCAGCACCCATTCCAACAATGCCAGGAACATTTTCAGACCCAGAACGGATTCCGTATTCTTGGCCCCCACCTAACAGTATTGGTTGTAATGCTATCCCCTTTCGGACATATAACGCGCCGACACCCTTGGGTCCGTACAAATCATTTGATGAAAAACTAAGCATAGAAATCCCAAGCGCCAAAACATCAACTGGGATTTGACCAACACTGGCCACAGCATCGACATGAAACGGAACATTGGCATCCTGAGCAATTTTTGCTATCTCAGCTATCGGCTGAATTGTGCCTACTTCATTGTTTGCATGTTGAATTGAAATGAGGATTGTCTTGTCAGTTATTGCGTCCTTAAGAGCGTTCAAATCCACTACGCCATACTCGTCAACCGGGATCTGAGTATATTCGAAACCTTGCTTGCTAAGAAATTTTGTGGTGTTGATTATACTTAGATGTTCCATCTGTGAAATAATGATATGGTTACCGTCTCGTTTGTGCCGATTAGCATATCCTTGTAAAGCGAGATTATTTGCTTCGGTCGCTCCACTCGTGAAAATGATTTTATCTTTCGCATCAGCACCGATGAGCTGACTTACTTGGACACGAGCATTCGCAATTGCCTTGGCGGATTGCTGCCCTGCCTTATGGACAGAAGAAGGATTTCCATAATAAGTGCGGAAATAAGGTTTCATAACTTGAAGTACCCGTTGATCCACTGGTACACCCGCACTGTGATTGAAATTCGCTTGTTTTGCCAATTACCTCATCTCCCTATTTCTTCGCCTATCTCCCTAGAAGGTTAATACAGCATCCGCTTCTAACGCCAAATCGTTTAAGGTGGCAGAACCAACTATACCACATTCTTCAACATAGCCTCCACGATCAAGACCCAGTAACTGGGTGCTTTGATCACAGGCAACAAGCTTGACACCGGCCTCGATTGCCTGATTAATGATCTCACTAAGAGGAGGAAAGTTACCCATCTGGATTTTTTCTGCTTCACCCTTCTTGATAACAGAGACGCCTTTAATCACGAAATAGATTGTAGCATCAATATCCATGTTTCGGGCAGTTGTTGCTAGCACAAAAGGCGCATAAAGACGATGTGGTTCATCTATGCCACTCGTGACAACATACAATATTTTTTTCGCCAAAATCTTTCACCTTTCTGTCTTTTGAATCAGGAACCGCAGATAATCATCACAATGTTCAATGTTCAGAACAGTATTTCCTGTTCGTTTTGCCCAACGAGTAATATCTTCTTCTGATGCTGGGTCGTCGGCTAGCACTTCAACGATTTCCTTTGGTTTCGCTTCTAGCACAGCTTGCCGGGTTTTGTATACAGGGATTGGGCAATACAAGCCCCGAGCATCAATATGATGGTGGATTTCAATATCACTGATATCTGTTTTTTCTGGCATTCCGTTGCGCCTCCAGAATCACATGGCGCCTTAACAGTGTTAAGATGATTAGGGGGGTATCCAACCTGCTATATAAGCTTGACCCAATCACTAACTTGTTGTCTAAATTCAGCAATGTAACGCAAAAAGACGGTGAGGCGTAACGCTAAAATGCCATGTTAGAATCACCCTATTAGGGGATTTCCATGACCTCGGCATCGAAATCGAAGGGCAAACGAAAAGCGACGCCCGCCTCTGTATCAACTGACGATCTTGATATGGCTCCAGGCTTGAAACAGGAAGTAATGGAGGAACTTAAACAGCTCTTCATGAAAGGAGAGCTCCCTGAGGCTAAACGTCGCGATAATATTGTAATGACGCGATTATGGGATAGTGATTTGCGAATTGTTGACGCGTTAATTGCGTTAGAGATCTTCAAGAGCCGAAGTGAAGCTGTGGCCTTTCTAACCCATGAGGGAATTCAAGCAAAAAGTGATTTAGTTGATACGATCCTTCCTGCCATTGAGCGCATTGAGGAAATCAAGCGTCAAACTCGAGAGCAAGCGGTTACAGCCCTTCACAAATCTCGACAAAAGGAGTAGCGTCTTCTCTTCAAGCGTGGTTTCTGTTTTTCGTGCGTGGCGAAGCGCTTTATAAATTAATGTTAATTGTTTTTCTAATCAAGATTCATTTATGGTGTGATTATCATGACGGAGCTTTCTTTTTTATCAGAAGTAGAACGCAAATTCCAGGCTGAAGCCCGTGAGTTTGTCCGAAAAACCTTAGCTCCTGTCGCTGAAGATATCGAGCAGGGCAAGGTCGAAGCCTGGGACATTATTCGGAAATTTGGAAAAGCGGGATACCTTGGTGCCCGGTATCCCGTTGAGTATGGCGGAATTGCTAAAGGGCTCATGTATGAGGTTCTTGTAACCGAGGAGATCTGTGCTGTTCATGCCGGTTTTGATATGGCACGTGTTGCCTCTTGCATTCTGTTCGCACATCCAGTCTTTGAGTTCGGGACTGAAGAACAGAAAAAGAAGTATCTAACTCCTGTCGCCCAAGGGAAGAAAATTGGGGCTTTAGGCATCACCGAACCTAATGTGGGAAGTGATGTTGCTGGAACAGAGACAAGGGCAGAAAAACGAGGAAACACATATGTCATCAATGGTGAGAAACGCTTCATCACAAATGGCCCTGTTGCCGATTATTTGTTATGTTATTCAGTGACAGATCCCAAGGTAAAAGCTAAACAAGGGATGACAGCTTTTATTGTGGAAACTAAATCGAAGGGCTTTGAGGTGGTCGAGGAGTATGAACTCCTTGGAATGCATGGTGCCCATGTCGGTCACCTCGCCTTAACAGATGTCGAAGTGCCTGAGGAAAATATTCTGGGAGAATTGAATGGTGGATTTCGTGTTGTGATGGCTGGTCTCGATGCGGAACGGACAATTCTTGCAGCGGAGATGAATGGTGTGGCACGAGCTGCCATGGAGGAAGCGGTGCATTATAGTAATCACCGAGTTCAGTTCCGTCGAAAGATTCGAGAGTTTGAAGGTGTTAGTTTCAAAATCGCAGATATGGCTGTAAATCTTGAAGCCGCGCGGTTACTTACTTTCAAAGCTGCCCGTATGATAGATGCAGGAAAACATGCAACTAAGGATGCGGCGATTGCCAAATTGTATGCTTGTGAAAAAGCCATTGAAACGGCTACTGATGCACTCCAAGTGCTTGGTGGAATTGGATATACAAAGCAACGTCCGGTTGAACGGTTTCTCCGTGATGCTCGGTTAATGACTATCGGTGGAGGGACTGCAGAGATACTTCGATATCTCATTCAGCGCGAAATCTTTCGTGAATACGATCTGTAAAAGGACCTGTTGTCAGGAAGACAGTAACTTAAAATAGCCCACAGACCTGCTGCCTTTTCGAATTGAGGAGAGTTCTTTGAGCCGCATTATAAGAGAAGATGCCCTAGGTTATTGGCAACGCATTCGCCAATTTACACCAAATGCTCAAAAGCTCATCATTGCCAATGTACTCCGAGCTTTTGGGTGGGGTATTGCTCAAACGCTCTTCAATCTGTACCTTCTCAGCCTAGGCTACAATAACGCCTTTGTTGGCAGCTTGATGTCCATTAATGCCTTCACAATGGCTCTCTGCTCTTTGATTATGGGACCTGTGGTATCGCGATTTGGGACTAAACGATCGCTCATACTAGCAGCTTTCATCATGTTTGGAGCCTCAACCAGCCAAGTAGTATTTCCAATAGCCACTATCCTACATATAGCCGCTGTATTTAGTGGACTTGGATCAGCAATGCTGAATGTCGCCTTTGGACCCTTCATGACCAAGTTTAGTACACCCTATGAACGAACCCACCTGTTTGGCACCTCCCAATCTGCAACTATTCTTAGCTCCTTCTTTGCGAATACCCTAGCAGGCTTTCTACCAGGTCTATTCGCCATAACCTTCGGATTTCCAATTGATAGCGCCATCTCATTCCAATGGGCCCTTCTTGTTCAGATTATCCCATTTTCACTAGGATTTATTCCGCTCCTCCTAATTCGTGAAAAAGATCAATTTCCAATTTTAGACCCCCGAAATGACACTGTAGAAATTGAGCCAGTTGAGAAAAAGGAAATCAAAAAACTCCTCCTGAAGTTTGGGATTGTTAATGCGTTCATTGGTCTAGGTGCAGGCTTTGTAATTCCTTATCTGAATATCTTTTTCTGGGAATTTTATAACCTTCCCACATTCATGGTGGGCCTAGTACAGGGCTTAGGCTCTCTCTCCGTTGCAGCAGGTGTTTTTCTATCACCGGTCCTCTCAACTAGAATCGGAAAAGTCAAAACTGTTCTTGTAACCCAAAGCCTCTCACTGCCTTTCCTCTTCTTCATTGCCGTCATCATCAATCCCTATGTTGCAATCACCAGCTACATCTTTCGCGTAGTTCTCATGAACGCTAGTGGACCCGTGGATAACGCGTTACGGATGGAATTAACTCCGGAATCTTATCGTCCACACATGAGCGCCGTATCAAGTTTTGCTTGGAACTTTCCTTGGGCATTTAGCACCTTAGTAACTGGTCCGCTATTTGACCAAGGACTGTATCTCATCCCCTTCTGGTTTACGCTAACAAGTTATTCAGCTTCAACCGTGATTTACGCGGCGTTCTTTTGGAATATCGAAAAACGCCAGAAAAAACGAGAAAGTCCCGTAAGTGTAATTGTTGAAAAAAAAGGGTGAAACCAGACGTAGTAAGGATCAATTAACCTTGAAATCCTGTAAACGATAGCATTAAATTTCTGAAGATAGTAGGTGAAAAGGTTTATATATGTAGACCACTACATAGCTAAGTAGAGCTCTACATAAGTAGGTGACTACATAATGGCATTCTGTGGCAGAGGTCGCATCAACACAAGTGAAGGCAGCATTAGTCAAGTTGAGCTCATCATTCTCGCCCTACTAAACCAAGGACCCGCACACGGCTACCGTGTACTCCAAGGATTACAGGGAAAACTTGGCGGTTGGCGCCTGAAAAGCGGGACAATTTATCCCGCCCTCCATAGAATGGCTGAAAAAAACCTTGTTGAG
Organism: archaeon; assembly: GCA_016550405.1. Next base: position 9,119 of record JABXGX010000238.1, read on the forward strand.
AGCGAGCACGTGAGCCAAACGGATCGACCTGATGCTGTTGAGTACCAATTGACACCGAAGGGCAAGAGGGTCCTCGATGAGGCGCTTCGGAATCTTCGGTCAGGGTTTAAAGTGCAAGATCATTTCTGGCGATTCATTGGAACCAGCATCAATGGGAAAGCCCAAGATGATCTACTAGAGTGGAGTATGCGTGAACAGAGCCCGGCTGCTTTCATGGCGATGAAGATGCAATGTGATTATAAACCGGGGCATTGTACGCCACGCCATCTCCAATTTCTGAAACAATACCGGGAGTATCTTAAACGCGAACTCAAATGGGTTGAAAAAAAACTTACTAATTTGAAGAGCTCTGAAGAACCAGAATAGAGGTGAATCAGCTATGTGTGGAACAAAAGAACATGCCTTTGGATTCAGAGCGATGGCTCCGTTCATGAGTCATATGTGCTGTGGTCCAGGATATGAGCCCAGCAAGGAAGCCCAAATCAAGAGCTTAGAAGCAATGAAAGCTCGTCTTAAAGACTACATTAACCACATTGACGAACGGATAACTGAGCTTGAAAAAGAAGAGAAAAAATAAGAAGCACATAGAAATCTCGGGGCCCATTACAAATTGCGACGTCGCATCTTCTTTTTTCTTATACCTTCACAATCTTTTATTAGGCAAACTACATCGCTGGATGCAGTACGCCACTTTATTTAGAAGACGGATACTGGTCCGTGACCGTTTTTCGTAGTTCTGGAGGAACCACCTATTGAATCTCACCCACGGAATTAGCTCGGAGGCATCTGCTTATATGAAACGGGTTCGAGAGTTCACTCCAGATGCCCGAAAAATCATTATTAGCCAGGCAGTTAGCCGTCTTGGTTTTGGCATCTATCAAGCCATCTTCAACCTATACCTTCTTTCCATCGGGTTTTCGACAACATTTGTAGCAGGACTCCTTTCACTTGGGCTTTTTACAATGGCTATAGGGGCTTTAATATCCGGTCCCTACACCTCGCGGATCGGCGAAAAATATGCTCTGATTCTTTCAGGAGTCATTATGGCTATCGCGGCTTCTATGCTCATCGTTTTTCCAGTCCCAAGTATTCTCATCATGATGATCGTACTTTTCTACTTCGGAAATAGTCTCTCCATTACCTCTTATAGTCCCTTGGTAGCCCGAAGTAGCACCTCGTTTGAGCGAACCTATTTATTTGGGACCTCCCAGGCAACTCGAATCGGTACAAGCTTCGTTGGGAGTCTGCTTGGTGGTTTTTTTCCAGGAATTTTTGCATTACTGCTAGTTGTGCCAATCGATAGCCCCGTTACTTTCCAGATTACATTGATTATCTGGGTGATAGCGAGCATTATGGGGATAATTCCTTTACTTGGTCTAAAGGACACAAATAACTCAGCAGAGCATATGACAAATAATCTCGTTAACCGTAATATTCCATCTAAACTTGAACCAACTGGACGAGTTAGCATCGTAGCCCGATTTGTGATTTGCAGTATCTTAATAGGGTTGGGTGCGGGACTGATTGTTCCTCTAATTAATGTGTTCTTCTGGGAATTTTATGAGCTTCCGACATATTTAGTCGGGCTGATAATCGGTCTTGGGCAAGCAACAATGGCAACCGGTGTTCTTTTATCTCCAATTCTGGCAACCCGGATCGGGAAGGTTCCATCAGTTGTACTCACTCAAGTCCTTTCCCTCCCTTTCATAATTCTACTTGCAGTAGTTATCAATCCGATTGTTGCCGTTGCTAGTTATCTGCTCCGTGGAGCTCTAATGAATGCTGCAATGCCAATAGGCCAAACCCTACGAATGGAGTTAGTACCAACTAGTTGGAGACCAAATCTTCAGGCACTTAACAGTTCAGCAATGAGTTTCGGGAGAGCAACCAGTGTTCAGTTTGCAGGTCAGCTCTTTGACCAAGGACTCTATCTCATTCCCTTCTGGTTAACCCTTGGGTTTTATGGCCTACAAACCTTTCTCTATTCTCTCTTTTTCTGGAATGCAGAAAAACACAGGGACATAGATTTGGAGAATTCAACCCGGTTTCAACCAGAAGAATTTAATGAGAAATAATTTCCCAAAACTGAGACTTTATTAAGGGGAAGTCATTACGAAACATTGAATGGTCATGTATTCGGCGGGAGATTAGATCATGCCATCATGGAAATCCACCATTACGTTAATGCTTTTGCTAGTTTTGACATTTCCTGCTTTGACTAGTCTGGCAACACCACTATTTCCAAATGCTCTAAATAGTACCAAAACAATTGAGGCATTAGAACGAACCTATCCCGAGTCTAATTCGTTTTCTCCAACAGAGAAAGAAATTCCGGTTCCAGATGTCCCTTGGTTTAATACCTCCTGGGATTATCGAAAAGCCCATGTTATTGAAGGATCAACCTATGGAGCACTAACCAATTATCAGCTTCGATTTGAGGTGCACCGTAGCCCTGGAATTGATTCCGGTGCTACCGTCTACTGCAGTTATAATTGTATAATGACTTTTCAAGATCTTCGATTTACTGAGAGTGATGGTGTTACTTTATGCAGTTATTGGATTGAGGAGATTATCACTTCTCCAGAAAGGATTGCATACGTGTGGGTGAAAATTCCTTTTATCCCCGCTTATCCCGGTAATACTTCTATCTTTCTATATTACGGGTATAGCCACGCATTAAGTATTAGTGATATTGATGCAACTTTTGATGCCGCCTGTGATATGGAAGAAGGGAATCTTAGTGATTGGGATGGCAGTTGGGGAACCGCTACACATTCAGCCTCTGGGCTCTATGCACATAGTGGGTCATATAGCCTAGCAATGACTCCAGCCTCAGGCTTACCGAATTCCTCAGGTCGCTTTTTAGATGTATCGATTTTTGATAACTATCACGCGTATCGAGTCTGGTTTTATGATACGGGTACAACTACATTATGGAAATCAACTAACGCGATTCTTTCTGATGGTCCAACCGATAATTACAAAGTCTACCTAGGCTGCGCGGGTCATGAAGCGAATTTTTCTTACTGGGATGGTAGCACATGGATGGAATCAAATATTCCTCGAAGCACAGGATTCCACTATTATGAGTTTCGACACCTTGATATGACAACTTTTCTTTATGTCGATGAGCACTTAATCCATACGAGTATACGACTTAATGAACCATCTTTGGATCAATTTCGGGTGTATATATACCGTGGATACCCAGAAGCTAGCTATTTTGATGACCTAATTGTTCGAAAATGGGTGACGCCTGAACCTATACATTTAGGATGGATTCTTACTGAGCTGCTATCCCTCCGATGGGAAGACGCTCCATCAAATCAAATAATTTATTTTAACAACCATTTTGTATATGATTTGAATGCTACTCCGGAAGCACTAGTTGACACTTGGGAAATCAATGATACGATCAATTTCGCCATAAATAGCCATGGCACTATAACAAATAACACCTATCTTTTTCCTGGCATTTATGGGATCTATGTCCGCGTTAACAGCACCAAAGGAGACCTTCTTGAAGCAGCCTTCTCGGTACTAGTGATAGAACAACCCATACAATCAGATTGGACAGTCTTAGTATATTTAGATGGAGATAATGATCTCGAAGAATTCGCATTTGACGATTTGAATTCGATGGAAACAATTGGATCGACACCAGATGTCAAAATTATTGTCTTGGTGGATTTCCGGTATGGGGCAGATGCACCCTTTTCTGGTGCTCGATGTTATGAACTCACTCAGGACGCCGATCTGAACACGATTGCCTCCTCCCAACTTATTACAACCCTACCATCTGAACCTGACATGGGTGATTGGCAAGTGCTTCGTGATTTCATTGTTATCGGACAAGCATATGCACCGGCTGACCATTATTTACTAGTTCTTTGGGATCATGGAGCTGGTGCTTTTGGCGTATGTGCTGACGATACTAGCAATGATCGATTATCGATTCCTGAAATCCATCAAGCGCTAAGTGGTCCTCAAGTCCAACATCTAGATATCGTTGCATTTGATGCTTGCCTGATGGGACAACTTGAGGTGGCTTATGAAATCCGATATACCACGGATTTAGTGCTATTTTCCGAGGAAAGCATTCCATTGACTGGTTTCCCTTACGAAGACATTCTTCTGAACCTTACAACCTATCCTGAGTCGACACCCAAAGCTCTAGCATCAAGCATGGTCTACTACTACATCACTGCCTATGACGTGGGAGGCCGTTACTATGACCCAATGTATAATGACATATGTCTTTCCGCCATCGAAACCTCCCATCTTTTTTCGGTTACCCAGGCCCTCGACCAACTTGCCCAATATTTAGTAGGAATTGTTTCAAATGCCGATTCATATGAAACCATTTCAATTGCCAGAGCAAGTAGTCAGGGTTTTACGTGGGCGAATTTTATCGATCTTTATTCCTTTGCTTCAAGGTTGGAGATAGAGTTAGCCAATCCTTCATGGCCCTATAACCTTGCCTTAAGTCTCTATGAGGCAATTGATAATGCAGTGTATGAGGAGCTGCATCTTGCAGGAGTTGCTGACGCACATGGATTGGGGGCTGTATTTGGATCCTATGGAACCTACCAACTTGCCCTAGCAGATAATACGGAATGGGATGAGTTCATGGAGGCTTTCATTGATATAGGCTCCTCCTTAAGTAATGCAATACCACTAACTGAGAACATTGGTTATCTTGGACCCCCAACGCTCCATTGTGGTTATCTTGATGGACCATATGACTCAGTGTACTTTGTGTTTACAGCACAAGAAACAGGTATGTATACCTTCACTTTAGATGCAGCCTGGTCACAGTACACCTCGGATTTCGACTTATACATCTACGATGACCATGGGACGGAGCTTGCTGAATCTATTAGTCCTTCTTCATCTGAATCAATTGCCATCTACCTCTCAGCCGCCAATACCTACTATGTCGAAGCCTATTCCTACGATAGCGGCGAGGGAGGTATAGGTGTGTTCTACCTCAACATGTATGCACCATCAGGACCGGGTCCTGGTCCCTTTCCAATCTTTCCCCTAATTCTCTTCATTTTCATTGGAATCAGCATCTTCTTTACGCTCGTAGGTGGCGTTATTGTTGCTGTTTACTATTTCCAGCGACGTCCAAGTACCACACCGCCTACACCTCCCCCCCGATACACTAGCCCTACTCGAACATCACCACCCATCCGTGATGTCCAAGATACTGCGAAATTCTGTGCATACTGCGGGGCCATGGTGCCTTATGGAGCACGATATTGTCCAATCTGCGGCGCCTCCCTTATCTGAAGCAGACACATCGTCACTAGTAGCCCTTCTTGTAAGCCGACAAACTGAGCAAATAGGTACAAAAACTTACCAAAAATCAGAGTCGCAGTGCGGTTCTTTTGCACACCAGTTGCCGACTTTAAGTAGGGTCTTGTGACACTCGTCCTGACCGACAATGCGTGGCTGGATCCTCGATGTGACTCCCCGGTCTGACCACTTGGTCCTGTGGTTACGCACGGCAACGGAATGTGTCCCATTAGATGTGCCCTATCAGCCACGGTTCTACTTACACGCACCGGGCGTCCAATTCGAGGACTATGCGCCGCTGTTTGAGAGCCATCCCCTCATAAGCGCTGTGGCTCCTGAATTTCATCGGCTGCAGCTGCGGAGCCCACGACGTCCGGTTCTCGGCGTAACAGTCTCCTCCTGCACCCAACTCCCCCGTGTCGTCCGCGAGATCAAAACTCTAGCCGTCCCCCGTTTTCGCGTCTTCAACGGCGATCTCTCAGCTACGCAGCTGTGGTACCTAGAACAGCGGCGCTACCCCTTCGAACAGGTGGAGGTCCACACCGACCAGTCAGGGACCCGCGCAACCCAAATCGACTCCTGCGACTCCCGCTTGGCCCTGGACTATGATCTTCCTCCCTTTGATACCGTCGACCTCCACCTAGCGGGGGAGGACCTGTTTTGTGCAACTAGTTCCAAGGGCGATACCATTCAGACCACAGAGCCTATGATGCTCCAAGATTGGATCACCACTCAAAACCCTGATATCATCTTCACCGAAGACGGAGATGCCCGCATCTTCCCTACCTTGATTCAACGCGTTCAAGAGGCAGGAATGTTACAACAGTTCTCATTGAATCGTGACCAAACCCCACACGTGTTCAGTGATACAACACTGCCAGCAGGACGGGCCGTATTCCGGTATGGGACACCAGTCTTCTATCGTCCCCACCCATTTCACCTGCGCGGCCGTTTGCACTTGGACCGGTCGCATATGACCTTCGGCTCCTTCGATGGCCTCATCGAAGCTAGTCGACTCACCGCCTTTCCACCCCAACGCATGGCCCGAAGTAGCCCCGGGACAGGCATCAACTTACTCCAAATGCAAGAGGCCCTCAACCGTGGCGTCCTGATTCCCGAAACCAAAGCGGACCCTGAACAGTACAAGACCGGTCTGGAGCTTCTCAACGCCGATCGTGGAGGACATGTCATCACCCCCCGTGTCGGCGTGTTCAGTGATGTAGGTGAACTGGACTTCTTGTCCATGTATCCTGCCTTAATGATTAAATACAACATCTCGCCGGAAGCTCTGTTCTGTGACTGTTGCCCTGATGATGCAACTGTCGTTCCCGAGCTAGGGTATTGGCTGTGTCGACGTCAGCCAGGCATTGTTCCCACCTTTCTCAAACCGATTCTCGAAAAACGCACCTACTATAAACGACGTCGTTTTGATAATCCAGTATATGAAGCCCGCCAATCAGCACTGAAATGGCTGCTTGTAGTGTGTTTAGATTCTGATGAGATAGTACCAGTGAAAATCAATGGTGAAGTGCAACTAGTTAAGATAGGAAAGTATGTCGACCAATATGTTACATCAACCAGCGTACAACCCTGTAATGCTGACATCCAAGTAGTCGGACTAGACGAGCAGTATAAAGCAACCTTTGTTCCGGTAAAGCGGTTCTTCAAGCTTAATGCGCCAAGCACTCTTCTTAAAGTCAAGTTGGAGGGAGGCCGAGAGATTACCCTCACCCCTGACCACCCATCCTATGTCCTTGATAATGGCAAATTAGTCGTCAGAGAAACTCGACACCTCAGATGCGGTGATTTCTTACCAGTGCTACTCTCCGCTCCCTCAGGCTCGAACCAGTATCAATTCGACTTCATTGAAATTCTTCTTAACACACATTCAGAGAACACCTTAGATGCATGGAGAGTCCGTGGTTCAGTCGTAGGAAAAGCCATCACGGAGCATCGAAGCAAAATAGCGTCTGCACTGTCTCAAGGTAATCACACTTCTCAGGCGTTGAACCAGTGGCAAAGAGAAGGTTACATTCCCCTTAGGTATTTCAAGTTGCTTCAACTCTCTGTAGAAGAGCATCAACAACTGCAAATAGGACGAGGACGACGAAAAGGCGGACTAGTTCAATGGATTCCAGCCACAGTACCGCTTGATGACAATCTAGCGTTCCTCTTAGGATTCTTTGTAGGAGATGGAAGTGCAATCAGCAATATGATTCGACTTGATGTCAACTCAGAAGATGCGACTCTTCTCAAGAAACTCGAACAAACCATTTCAACAATTTTTGGCATTGACGGACAGACCCGTAAGAAAGCACAAGCAAAAATGTGCGTGGTACAAATCAATAGCATCGCGCTCGTTGAACTATTCGAAAAAGCATTCTTGATTGGAGCCACCGCACAGCGAGGGCGACTTCAGATACCACCCTACATCCTTAATGCGCAGAGAGAAATTCGATACGCGTTTCTTGCAGGACTAATTGCAAGCGATGGGGTCATCGACAAAACGCGAAATGTGATTCGAATAAGCACAAACAGTGAGATGCTACTCAACCAACTAGGCTATTTGGCATTGACCATGAACATTGATTTTCTGTTAAACCGATCAAAGAGGAAAGGAGTAGCACATGTCTTTCGAGTCACTGGAAAACGAAGTTTGACTGACATTCAAGCCAACTGTTTCATGAAGAAAAAACATGTACAAGTCCTACGTAGTAAAAGCGACAGCAAACACCCACATTCGCGAATTCGAGGAGTTCCTGTGCAAGGAACCCGTTTACGACAACTTGCTCGGAAATATCGAAAGGTCATAAACCCACGTATCGATTCAATCGAGAGAGCTAACCGAACAGCCGCAAGAATCCAAATAGCCCAGCTTCTTGATACACCAACACTTTCCAAAGCAGATCAAGAACAGCTAGCCTTCATTAAGCAATTGACTGAAGGTGACATCGGTTTTGCTAAAGTGACAGAGATTATCAAGGTAAAACCCACTTCAGAGCACGTATATTGTTTTGAAGTAGATAATCCCTTAGCGGGATTCGCCGCGGGGAAAGGTGGAATCTTTACACACAATTGCTTCGGGTACCTCGGTTTTCGTGCTTCGCGGTTTGGACGGGTGGAAGCGTATGAATGTGTGACTGCCTTTAGTCGTCGTGTTCTCTTACAGACGAAAGCGGTATGCGAGCAGAATGGCTTCCACGTGTTGCATGGCATCGTTGATTGTGTGTGGCTACAAAAGTCCGGTGCCACTGTCGAAGACTACCTAGCGGTGAGTGATGCCATTAAGGAGGTCACTGGACTGCACATCGA
>JABXGX010000239.1 GCA_016550405.1 archaeon
GGGATCACACAATCCTTCAGCTACACTATGTGGTGAGGCGCAAGGAATAATCTTGAAAGGATCCTGGTTCGTCTGAAACGCCTGAACCAATGGAGCACACCCTGTTGCTTGGACCGCAACCATTCGTGGACGCGTTTTAACAAGTCCAAGAGTGTGAAAATCGTTAAATCCACGCCATTGACCTCCTAAGAGCCCCCCAGCCCCCACTTGAACATATGCTATGTCTGGAACCTTCCATTGTAATTGTTCAAGAATTTCATATCCAAGTGTTTTAGGGCCTTCAGCCTGATAGGGATTAAAAGGACCAAAACTTGGACAGGGCGTCCAACCATAACTGGAACACGCTTCACGGAGTAGTTTCACGGTTGGATCATCGCCTTTATGTAATCCTCGTAGGCGAACGACTTTCGCACCATATAACAGTAATTGTGCTATTTTTCCCATAGGAGCAATATCGGGAACAAAACAGTAGCAGGCAAATCCTGCACGAGCACAATAAGCTGCTAAGGCAGCAGCCGCATTACCGCTACTTGCTGATGCAAGGGTTGTGGCTCCTTGTTCTTTCGCTTTGGAAACGCCGACTGTCATTGGACGATCTTTAAAGGACCAGGTTGGATTGCGTGTTTCGTCCTTAATGTATAATTCACGGAGTCCTAATCTTTTTGCGAGCCGTTTGCTACGAAGAAGTGGTGTTCCTCCTTCGCCAAGGCTTATGATATTTACCCGATTTTCGATGGGTAGTAATTCAAAGTAGCTCCAGACTCCCAAGGGTCGATTTGCCAAACTTTTCTTTGTAATAATCTCCTTTAGTCGAGTGAAATCATAATGGACATCAATACGTGCTTCACAGTCCTGTGTCTTACAGAAGATAGGATTTTGGGAAAGAGAATATTTAACGCCACATTTCGGGCATTCTAGGTGCGTAACATATGACAAGATCATTATTCCTCCTGGATGATTGCGTGGCGTAAAGCAATAAGTCCATCTCGAATAATTGCGTATCGCTGCGAGGATGCCTGAAGATATTCATATAGGGTAGAATAGTCTGACCGTGTTCTTAGAGTGGCTTTTGTTTCCAGTTCATCAATTGGAGCTAAGGACTGGCGATTTACCGATCGGTATAATGCGATGGCAACCCGATAACCGTCTTCTCGGCTACGAGCTCTCTGCGCCTTTTTCGAAAGCAGATTTCGAAAGTCTTGAAACCGGGTTCTAATCAGAGTTGGGTCACCAAGGATTACTAAGCAGGCAGCTAGCAAAAAGATGCTTCCTATCATTTCTTTTTCCCACCAAATCAAATGTGGTTCCTGGGTCATCAGATTTAGTGCAGCCTGTAAACACCGATAGCTGGTTTCGAATTTTTGCATTAGGTAGAATAGATCGCTAGCTTCTAGCAGTAATCCAGCCGCTCGGGTCGGTTGATGTTTGCGCCAAAAGTATTCCCCACTGACAAGAATGATAATTAGGGCGTCTTCGTACCTTTTGGTTCTCCGAAGTTTTTTTGCCTCCTGAAGGTACTGACCCAGCTTTGTCTTTGCGACGTCAGTTTCCGGTGAAGTCATGAGACCTGTTAAGCGTAATTCCGCCTCTTTTTCCATGGACCGGTCTTGATTTTGCACCTCTTTGTAAAGGTCACGCCAGACGTTTTGCAGATTAACACCTCTTATGAGAATGAGAAAACCTAGGCATCAGTCCTTAGTGTATAGAATAGAAAAACGTTCGGTGACCTCAAAAACTGCAAAAATTCCGTTGGTTAATTGTCTGATTTAGCAAAGTTTATGTTGGTTAATTCTTTGTTTCAGTTGGTGGCGATAAGTGGTTTCCAAGCGGTCAGTTGTTGCAGCTATTTCCGCCGTTATCATCCTAATGCTAATTCTTAGTTTTTTAATGCCTCTCATTTTTCTGCCACCAATCCCTCGACAAAGACCCTACGATGATGTCGAAGATTGGGGAACTGGTGTCACTGTAGAGGGGGGAGATGATACCTTCTTAGATAATATCACTATTGATGATGTTACATTAGATTTGAACTGGTCACTTGACCCCTCATTTGTTGTCGCCATTATTTCGCCTGCAGAACCACCGCGATATTGGCGAAACACAGCTTATGACCGATATACTGGAACTGATTGGGAAAAGAGCTCTAATGCAACTACTCCACTTACTGGTGTAAACCCTGGAAGTGAAACAGTTTATACGGTGACACAAAATATTACTAACCAAGGCGTAAGCGGAACCTTTCCTCTACTTACTTTATGGCCAGACCCCAGGATCATTAATTACTCTCTTCAGTTCCCACACCTCTCAGATCCCAACTCTTATAACTTTGAAATTGACGATTACGGCACTGCACTCTTCAATGGTTTCTTTAGCCAAACAGGTACAGCTACTCTTCAATATGATGTTACTTACATCCCCCGGAATTGGACCATCATTCGTCCACAATCCCTCTCTGCCAGTATGACGCCAGGACCAATTTTAGCTCAATATCAGCAGCAGGGACGTAATGTAATGAGCTCAGCCACTCGCACTACTGTCCAGAATCGCTTATCGACGATTCTTGCAGGAGTTCCAGATATTGCTTTTGAGCAAGCCTTTGCTATTCAGAACTATTTCAAGGCGAACTTTGCGTTTGACCCCTTTGTCCCCCGCCCTAGTCCCAGCGACGAGCATGTTAACTGGTTTCTCCAGCAAGGAGGTGGTGTGGGTCTTGATTTTGCTACCGCCTTTACGATGTTTCTCCGCGAAGCAGGAATTGCTGCACGACCTGTCTTTGGGGCAATTCTTGGTGAAGATCAAGGAACTCAAAGAGTGCTTCATCTTATGCATTTACATTTCTGGGTTGAGGTGTATATTCCAACAGCTACACAGGACTATTGGATTCAATTTGAACCAACGCCTCTGCCTAGCTTTATTACTGATGGTAGCCCCCCACCAGCCCCCTCAAATAAATTCCCAAGTCCCGTTGTACCCGACGAAGACCCCTGGGTTGTGAGTACATACTACAACCTTTCGGTTGATGTTTCCCCATTCATTGTCGATAGATTTGAGCAATTCACTATCACTGCAACCTTAACTCAGGATGGCGCTCCACAAGCTGGAGAAACGATTTCCTTTTATGATGAAACGGAACAATGGTTCTTGGGGAGCAATGTAACTTCCACTTTAGGTGAAGCTCGCATTTCATTGAATTATAGTAACTCCGCCATTGTTGGCGGCCATTTATTACGCGTGGAGTTTAGTGCGTTACGCGCGTTCAATGCAGTCGGGCTACGTGGTCCGGCGAATCTGTCCATTTCGGTAACCCCTTTAGAGGCAAACCGAAGTAGCCTAGTGCAAATCAGTGGTTATTTGCGAGATGCCGTTAATGGACGAGGAATTTCTGAAAATGAAACGGGATTTACAGGTGTCAGTATTCTTTTCAACTCAGGTTTAGCCACAGAACCGCTCACTGATGGAATGGGATTTTACACAGTTAACTATCCTATTCCCGTATCTCAAGTGCCTCTTGGTCAGACATTTGTCCAAGCGACTTTTGCTCTTCCAGGTATCATCAATCCAATTGTTAGTACCATCGAGATTCTTAATATAACAGCCACATCTCAACTTTCTGTTCAAGCCATACCGAACTCAATACGAATGAACAGCAACACTACACTTCAAGGATATTTACGATATGAGAATGGCACC
>JABXGX010000240.1 GCA_016550405.1 archaeon
ATAGGCATGTTACCCATTGTGTCTTTGGGGTCACAGGCTTTTTCAGCAGCAGTACCAAGATCTTCCGGGTTGATATCACCAAGTTGTACGAGGGTTATGGGGAGACCAACCTGATGTTCCCATGCCATTATCCGCTCAATTTCTATTGGCTCACGGTTTTCAAGCATCATTTGCACTAAGACACAAAATGCAACGACTTCGCCATGATTTGCATTTACCCCAGAGATGAATGTGAGACCGTTGTGAATAGCATGTGCGGCTGCTAAGCCAGTACTTTCAGCACATAGACTACTGAGAAGCTTGATGGATTCAAAAATTCGTTCAACAAAGGGAGTCACAAGTTTCTGTTCGAGGTCCTTTGCAGCTCGATAACCATAGGTTAACAGGTTGTGTTCGCACAACTCTCCAATCCAAGGTGATACAGTGGTTGGACGCCCAAATAAAAGGCTGGACGCTTTCGGTTGGGCAACACACGCCTTTGCTTCGATGTTAGCGCCCAATGCGTCGCCCATTCCCCATACTGTGAACTTCGCAGGAGCCGTTACAAGAATCTCAGGGTCCACTAACACCAAATCGGGATTCTTTGGATAGAAGAGGTATTCAAGCCATTCATGCTTTTCATTATAAATGACTGATAGCGCGCTTGCATCTGCGTTAGTAGCACATTGGGTTGGTACACAAGCGACAGGTAAATGTAGCTTATATGCAACCGCTTTTGCCGTATCAACTGCAACTCCGCCGCCTACACCTATGATGATGTCAGCCTTCTCTTTCTCCCCAATTTTGCGGAGACGATCGATTGTTGGATAAGTTGACATCTTAACCGTGTTGTCTAATGCCACAATATTGACAATTGATTCATTAAGACTCGTTTCGATTCGTTTTTTTGTTATCCTTAATGCTGTTTTTCCACCTAAAATAAGCGCATGCTTGCCAATTTTAGTGATGTGCATCCCCACTTCATCAAGCGCTCCACGTCCTTGCACAAATCGGCTTGCAGACCCAAAGATTTTCATTTTACTTGGTTCCAATTTTTTCACCTAAGATGAGGATTTGGCGAAGAGCTTTTGGAAGTAACTCCTATAAATTTTCGACGCAATCTTTGGTCCTGTTCCAATTCAATCCAAAACCCTTTAGATAATAAGTAAATAGGTAAGCTCATGACCTCTATTTGGCTTCCAAGCAAAAAGGAGATTCCAAAGCTGCTAAGGGGTTCCTATCGTACGGATGTGAATGGTTGGATTCGTCTGCACTTGTCAGGCGATTACCAGCAGATGGGATTTCAACATGGATATTGGCTTGCCCAAGAAATTCAAGCTAATGTGAAACAGACGGGGGTGTTTCTTGACAAAGCTGAAAAGTATCCGTGGAAAAAATTCCGTGCAGATTCAGAAAAAATCTGCTGGCACATGACGCCTAAAAAACTTCAAGATGAAATTCAAGCCGTTGAAGCCGGAATGCGACTCCGCGGCATAAAAGGTATCAGCTGGAAGGATATTCTCGCAATAAACGCCTATGGGGATACCCTTTCTCGTCATTATGCTAAAGAGCATGAAAGAAATCGAGACACTCGGAGAAAAAGTGGTCATTGTAGTGCTTTCATTGCCACGGGGAATGCGACAGAAGATCGACGGATTGTGCTCTGCCACAACACTTGGTTTTCCTATATCATCGGAACAACCTATAATATCATGATGAGTTTAGCCCCCACCGAGGGGCATAGAATGTTTATTCATACCTGGCCTGGAGCTGTTGGTGGATCAACCATAGATTGGGACATGAATGACTCGGGAATCATGTGTGCTGAGACAACTATCACCGGAGCAAGTAAATTCAAAGAAGAGGAAATTCCGTATTTTGTCCGGGGTCGACTTGCTATTCAATTTGCGGATTCAATTGATAAATGGATGAAAACAATGATTGAGGGGAATAATGGCGGGTGGGCTAATGCTTATCTTGTAGGAGACACCAAGACCAACGAGATTGGTTGGTTAGAACTTGGGATTTTTGAACATGCAGCACGTCGAACGAAAAGTGGTTATTTTGTAGGTTCGAATTGGGCATTAGATGAGAATGTAAGAAAGGAGTGTAAAGGAATTTCCTTTAACGAGAAAGCAACTCATTCTTGCGCCTCAAGAACCCAACGCCTTCTTCAACTTATGGAGCAGCATAATGGCCAAATAAATGTTGAAATTGCTCAACAAATCATAAGTGACCATTTTGATGTGTCTTTAGGAAAAGAACAACCCTCTGCAAATACGATTTGTGGTCATACGGAATATGATAAACGGGGATTAAAAGAATGGAAATGCGGTCCATTTGAAGCGTTTGGTGCAACAGATGCAAAAGTAGTAACAAGTGCATTAAGTGAAGCAGGATCTTGGTGGGCACATTGGGGACCTGCCTGTAATTTGCAGTTCAATTCGAAGAAATTCTTCTCAGCTCATCCCGAGTATGCGTGGCAGGCACCCTATACCCATGATATAATTCCCCATCCTTGGACACTATTCAAAGCTGATAGCGAATGGGGAAAATAGGGGCAAAGATCTTTTGATAAATGGGCACTGAAATAGCCAATTCAACCTTGAGTAAGCATGAAGTGCTTGACTTTGCTGCCTTCAATATCAATAAGGGCACCGCGGAGAACGCCTTCAAGGTATTCACTGCCGGGGTTCAACGTGAGTGTTTTCCCGATTTTGTGGAACCCCCGTGATTCATGAATGTGGCCATGCAACCCTAGAAGAGGTTGATATTTTTCAATGGCAGCACGTACAGCCTTACTTCCTACAGGTTGATCCTCAATTCGTCCTCCCTTGGTCTTAATTTTCAGCTCACCACCATCCACTTCAGCTAAGACAGGACACAAGTCAAGAGTTGAATCATAGGGCGGAACGTGCATATTGAAAATCGATTTCGAAGGGTCCTGTAATTTTGCTGCCATCGCTTCAATTCGTTCTTCTAATTGATCCTCTGGGAGATCTCGTGGACATTCCCAAGGTGTAATGTTGCCATGTCCGAGGGAAATCATTTCGTGCTCATCGTCAACCATTACGACCTTTTCATCGGGATTGATAACATAATCTGAAATAGCCAAAGCAGAATCAATTGCGAAACGATCATCATTACCCGGACAAACAAACATTTTGATTTCAGAGTCACCTAGCCGTTCTTCAGCTAACCGAATCCAGCGCTCAAGCTCATCATGCATCACTTTGTTGAAGAGCGTATCAATTTCCTTTTTACTCTCACTAATTTTGTGAATTTCATCAGCGGACCCAATATATGGATAGTAGCCACTATTTCGAATGACTTTAAGAATTTGATCGAGATCTTCTTGGGAATCAATCTCATAGGCTTTATTCATAAAAGTTGTCGAATAGTGGTCCCCATCCTGTTTAATCGGAATAATTGCTTTGCCAGTTATATCCCCTCCCATTATGACAACATTTGCTTCGTAGAATGGTCCAGCATTTACGAATTTTCGCCAACATCGTTCAGAGCCATGTATATCAGTTGTGAAGAAAATGCGAGTTTTCATCTTCTATACCTAACCATTAGTTTGCTTTAAGCAAAGAATTCTCAGATGAGAGAACTGTAATAGTAGTTCATCGAAAAAGGAGGTCTGGAAATTAAAGACTTTCGAATCGATAAAGGTTTATTGATTTCCAAATTCGACTAGATTATACCTGTATTCCGTGCGATTCGTCTAGCTGCTTCTTTCGTTAACCCACGTTCTCCAAGAATTGTGTATCGTTGGGGATTTATTGTATGTGCCGTCATTAGTGCTTCGACTATGTCGTTAGGATTAATGTTAAGTTGTTTAGCAGTTGTTGGAGCACCGATTACTGCTAAAGCGTTACGTATTTTCAGCCAATCAATGCCGTGAAGGTATGCCATCATAATTGTGCCTAAAGCAGCTTGTTCCCCATGAAGTGCAGGTTTCGGTGTAATTCGATCAAGGGCATGACTGAATTTATGTTCAGCACCACTTGAAGGTCTACTCGACCCTGCTATTCCCATAGCTATTCCGCTTGCAATCAATGCTTCTAAAACAAGACGGGCACTTTGAAGATCATAAGGCTTAATCAGGTTAGCATTTTGCATTATTACTTCTGCTGACATTAAGGAAAGAGAGGCGGCATAGTCACCAAAATAGTCATAACCAAGATTCTTAGCGAGCTTCCAATCGCGGATAGCGGTAATATTTGCGATTAGATCACCACAGCCTGCAGCAGTAAATCGAAAAGGCGCTTGAGCCACAACTTGTGTGTCAGCAATGATAGCAATTGGTGAATGTCCCTGTATCGACACTGAGGTACCAGCTTGTTTAATTGATGCGCGAGGACTAGAAAGACCATCATGAGAGGCAATCGTTGGCACACTAATGAAAGGACGATTTTCACGAGCAGAACTTAGTTTTGCTGTATCTATAACTGATCCGCCACCATACCCAATAACAAGATCAGCGTTATGTTGTTTGATAAGATCTTGTGATTCCGCAACGGCTTCAGTAGTTGCCCCACGTATTGTAAGGAGTTCTACACGGAAGTCAGCTTCGATTAAAGAATTCACTGCATGTTTTCCAACGAGTTTCAAGACACCTTTGTCAGTGATTAAAAGTACTTTTCGTAATTTGGTGATGTTTTTACTCACTTCACCCAATCGTTCAATGGCCTTGGGACCAATTAGAACTTGTTTGGGTAATTGTATGTGATGTGGTGTTCCATCAGATGACATGTTGAGTAACTTTCCTGCTGTTTGCTATCAAAAATATTTCCAGACCCTGATTGATGGACTAAATAGGGGAATCACTAAAAATGATTTCGCAGTTCAATTTCTTGTAAAAGTGAATAGTCAACTTATACACCGCTTATATTGAATATGCATAATGTTAGCGATTAGTGCTTTTTGCAGATTCCTCAAAAAGAGCATTAGAGAAGTAACGGTTTTATACAATATCCACGCGAGAGGGGGGCGTTTGGTTATTTCGAACCGAACACGCCATAAAAACTCATTCTTGAGTTGAAAAAAATGGGCGAAGAAATATTTGTACGAAAAGCTTCTGGTCTTGTTCGCAATGTCAGTGCATGGGACGCTCTAGTTATGTGCATTCTGATTCCAGGGATCTTTTGGCCTTGGGTTTATCAGATGTGGGCAGTCGGTCTTCACGGTCCCGGTGTATGGATGCCCCTATCAGCACTCATCGCCATCGCCTTCATGATTCCGAACGCCATCATGTACGTTATGTTTAGCGTAGCGATGCCCCGTTCGGGCGGCGATTATGTATGGGTAAGCCGAATCATCCATCCTGCTGTTGGATTCGCAGTAAACTGGTATATCACTTTGATCCTCCTCTCATGGGCAGGACCCTTTGCTTCATGGATTGTCGAATGGGGTTTAGCGCCAATTTGGCTAACTTGGGGAACCATGACAGGTGACCCAGTGGGATTAGCCATCTTTGCTTTGCTAAACATCAATGAGGTAAAACTTGCGATAGGTACAGTGATAATCGTACTAATGGCACTCCTTTCGTTCCTTGGATCCAAATGGGAATTCCGAGCCGAATGGCTGGCCATTATTATGGGCTACATTGGGTTAGTGGTGTGGGCCGGTGTAATGATTGCTGGTGCCCCTCTCATTGATGCACGAATGCAACTCCTTTCAGGAGGAGTGCTTTCCTTTGCGTCAATAGAAGCCGCAGCAGTGGCAGGAGGCTGGGTCGTCGCGGCAGCGCTTCCGATTGGACTTGGAGTGACGTTCTTTGCGACAACATATACGACGTTAAACTTCCTTGGATATACAAACTCCGCATATATTGCAGGAGAAATCAAAGGAGTAACGCGGTCGCATATTATCGCCATTATTGGTGCACTCTTCATCTTCGGATTCACTGCCTTTGGTCTTTATGCTGTCTACAACTATGCCCTGGGACCAGTAATTGTCAATAGTCTAGCGTATCTTGATGTGGCGGGAGATCCACTCTGGTGGAACTTATACCCAATTGAACCGTTAGGTAACATTCTGGCAATGTTTGCCACAGATATCCCCTATATTCCACCATTTTTGACTGTCTGTTTCGCTTTTGGTTGCTTTGGTGCTGCACTGGGTCTGTTCATCTCCAGTGTCCGCAACATCTTTGCTTGGTCTTTTGACCGAGTCCTTCCCAGCTCTCTCTCAAAGGTTGATAGTCGATTTAGAGCCCCCTGGGTCGCCATCGTAGTTACCTTCATTATCTGTATGATAATGAATATTCTCTACATCTATACTACAGCCCTCGACTACTTTACATACAGTATACTCGCTTGGTGGATTGCGATGGTCATTGTGGGCATCGCAGGTGTAATCTTCCCATGGCGAAGAAAGGACATCTTTGAACTTGCACCAGACTTCGCTAAGAAAACGATTGCAGGCATACCATGGATTTCCATATTCTCACTAATTTCCATCCCAATCTCAATCTTCATTGGATATGCATCAGTGTCTCCAGCAGTAGCAGGCACAATCGACTGGTCGTTTATGCTTGCTGTAATCGTGACTTTCATTATCGCACCAATCATCTACTACATCAGTTACTTCTACCACAAAGCCAAGGGTATCTCTATCAGCAAAGCTCAAGCGGAGATTCCACCTGAATAGTCAGGGGAATCCCCTTCCCTTCTTTTTTTTCTAGGACAATAGTATCTAGCTAGTTTTTTGATATACTAGTCAAATTGTGACAACTACCATTTTCAGAAAATCGACCAATCACAAATTCCAAAAAGAGAATAGACTCTTATGCAGAAGTAGGTGCCAAATGTGTTTGACTTGGAAAGTCTTATTCGAGAAAGTGTAAGGAATTCGAGTGGGTATAACGTCAGTCATTTTATTCGGGCGTGGTCAAACAGAGACCTTTTGCGCATGATGTCAAATGAAAATCCTCTTCCTCCTTCAAATGCAGTTATTGACGCTATGACAAATGAGCTTAAAACGACTAATTTGTATCCAGCACCTCCGTCTGGACTATGTGAACGCTTCGCCAAGCATGTCCAAATGAATCCAGAGAATATAGCTGTTTGTGCAGGTTCTATGGAAGTAATTGATGTCTTAATTCGAACCTTTGTTGAACCAGGTCAAGAAGTAATAATTCACACTCCAACATTCTCTGCTTATGAGAAATTCGCTAATCTTCATGGAGCCAAACTCACTCCCATAAGAATGGCTCCCCTCAACTTTGAGTATCCATTTGATGCGATGGAAAAGTGCATAAATGACGAAACAAGAATTATGTTCGTATGCACACCAAACAACCCAACCGGAAATTACTGTGATAAAACTGATATTGAGAAGTTGGCCCAACACAACATCATTGTGGCAGTGGATGAAGCTTACGCAGAATACATTAATCAGAATATGACAGCTCTAATTTCCTCCTATCCGAATATTGTCTTTATCCGAACACTTTCCAAAGCATGGGGTCTTGCGGGATTACGAATTGGATATCTTGTTGCCGACAAGCACGTGATTGAATATTTTACTCGAGTAGCACAACCTTTTCACATCTCCATGCCCATTCAACGAGCAGTAGAGGTAGCTTTGGACGACCCGAATTATCTGCGAAAGCGGGTTGAAGCAAATAGAGTAGGTGTTGATTACATTCGGAAAGAATTAGGAACGATACAGGGAGTTGAAACTTTTCCCTCCAGTGGCAATTTCGTTCTAATCAATGCGGGAAATACCGGCTATAACACAGGAGATATAATTGAAAAATTATTAGATCGAGGAATCTTTGCACGAGATATGTCCAGCCATCGATTAGGCGGAGCATATTTCCGAGTAACCGTTAGTTCACCAGAGAACAATCGACGATTTGTCGAAACGCTGAAAAACATTCTTACATCGTAGGAGCCAATAACGCGAATGGAATGGAGAAACCGATGACTGCAAAGAGTGGGTACATCATTGCACACGACTTCGGTACAAGTGGCGATAAAGCCGTTCTCTCAGATCTGGAGGGAAACGTCCTTGCCTCGGAGTATAGAGTATACCCGCTTCTTTACCCTAAATCACATTGGGTGGAACAAAGTCCAAAAGATTGGTGGCAAGCTTTTTGCACCACTACTAAGGCAGTAGCGAAGAAAGCGAAGTCCCCAGATAGCATTCTGGCAATTGCTCCATCAGCCCAGATGATTACCATCATGCCGGTTGACAAACAAGGAATTCCTCTACGAAATTCAATCAGTTGGCTAGATTTACGGGCCACAAAACAAGGTGATTGGCTTCAACAGTATGTTGATGAGATCTACCCGATCCTTGGAATGGCACCATCAACAAAAGATATTGTAAGCCGAATCCTATGGGTAAAAGAAAGAGAACCGAAGATCTATGCGAAAACGCATAAATTTCTGGATTGCAAGGATTTTCTCGAATTCAAACTCACAGGTAATTTTGTCACAGATTGGAGTAACGCATCTCTTTATGGTCTCTTTGATATTCGTGATCATAAATGGTCAGAACGTGTTTGTGATATCACCGATATTTCACCTGAGAAACTCCCAGACCCCTATCCATCAACACACATCATCGGAGAAGTGACACAAGAAGCGGCTCAGCAGATTGGAGTTCCCACAGGCACTCCTGTTATAGCAACAGGAGGCGATGTAGCGGTAGCTGCAATTGGTTCAGGAAGTTTGCGAGATGGTGACAGCCACGTTTGCATTGGAACTGCTACGTGGATTGGTGTAACTACAAAAGAAGTGCTAATTGACCCCCACAAAAGGTACTTAACAATGTGTTCGGGAGACCCCGGCAAAAATATCCTTATGGGCGAAATGGAAACCGGTGGTGCAGCCTTGCGTTGGCTACGGGACACCCTTTGTAACGACCTAGATTCACTAGACTCGGAGGGTATTCCATATTCAAAAATGGATAAACTAGCAGGTAAGGTTCCACCAGGATCTGATAACCTGTTATTTACTCCCTGGATGTCGGGGGAACGTTCTCCACTTAATGATCACAATGCGCGAGGAACCTATTTGGGCCTCAAACTCGGTCACACTCTAGGTCACTTAATACGAGCTGTCCTCGAAGGCGTCGCGTTTAATATTCGATGGATTCTTGATTCTGTAGAAGAAACGGCCCCATTTGTTATTGACAACATCTGTGGAGTAGGAGGAGGGGCCATTAGCGAATTTTGGATGCAAATTATTTCAGATATAACAGGTAGAGCCATTCGTGTGGTCAAAGAACCTCTTAATGCGGGCTCGATTGGTGCGGCATTGACTGCAGCAGTTGCCCTAGGAATCTATCCAAGTTTCGATGCCTTATTAGAAATAATACCTATCAAAACACGATTGAAGTGCAACCCAGAAACCTATGAACGCTATTCACAACTATATTCGATTTTTAAAATGGCCTATCGTCAGCTTTCACCAATCTTCAATAAGCTAGCTGAGTTGGATGAGCACTAGGATATAAATCGATGAAGGATTATTGATTCTTCACAATCAAAGGAAGTTAATGTTCAATGAACGAGATCTCAAAAGCACCAATGGCGGATAAAGAATTTCTAAAAGAAGCTATTCATATCGTGGACCAAGCAGAGGAACACGGTCTAATTATCCGAATTTTGGGGGCATTGGCAATACGAATGCAAACACCCCACAAACTAGAGCTTCATAAGAAACTTGATCGCTTGGGAGAGGGTGCGATGAGCTTCACTGACATCGACTTCATTGGTCCAAAAAGCCAACGTCGAGAAATTGAGAAGTTCTTTGAGAAAGTATTAGGTTTTGATGTAGACCGCTATGCACTACTAGCTGCTAAAGACCGCTATATTTATCATCATTCTCAAAAGCCCTATCATGTTGATGTGTTTTTAGATTGTTTAGATTTCAGTCATAAGATCGAATTTACTCGTAAGAAAGACGCGCATAGACTATTGCTTGATAAACCCACAATTACTCTAGCGGATCTTGCGTTAGAAAAAATACAGATCCATTCCATTAACGAGAAAGACATCAAAGATCTTATTACGTTGTTCGCCGGGCATGAGCTTGGAATCACAGACAAAGACCCCAAAACCATTAACAAAGCCTACATTACGGAAATCCTCTGTGATGATTGGGGATTTTGGTATGATGCTACAGAGAATCTAAGAAAGGTCATCGATTTTGTCAAGAAATACAACGACGAGGGATTAATTGACCAAAACGAGTGCAACCTTGTAGTTGCTCGCGTTGAACAATTATTAACAGCAATTGATAACACCCCAAAAACAAAGAATTGGGAAAAACGAGCTAAAAAAGGAACCAAGAAACAATGGTGGAAAGATGTCGAGGAGTCCGACCGAGGAGCTGACCAGCACACAATCCAAAAGGATGGTTGGTTCTAAAGCCAAACATATTATTAGTTAATTTTATCCTCTGATGACATATTAGCACCCAGAAGAGGGATAAAAGAGCGCTATCCTCAATCTGTTTTTTTATCGAAATGAGGATTTCAGAAAAAACTTTGTGGTAGTAGAAGGCTTTTTTAGCAGAAGCGAATCATAGTGGTGACCCACTGGAGAGTGCGCCATGTGCAGGTACTATTACCTCCTCCGTTGAACGCGATTGTCACGTTATTGATGATTATTATCTTTCCGGGGTTCCTATTCCTGACAGGCTATGCCTTTTACATGGAATGGGTAGACCGCAAATTCTATGCGGACCAACACCACCGCATTGGTCCCTTATACACCGGCTGGCGGGGAATCCTCCAACCTCTTGCTGACTTTGTCAAGTTAATGGCCAAGGAAGATGTGACCCCAGCAGCAGCTGATAAAATTGGGTTTACTCTGACGCCGATCTTGGCGTTAGCGATTCCCATCGCTGTGCTCATGTTGGTGCCGATTGCCATTTCTCAAACGCCCTTCTTTGTTGTAACCGGAATCATGTACTTCGAAGGTGACTTACTCATGATCGGCTTCTTTAGTACCATGTTTACTTTGATGCTGTTTATTGCCGGGTGGTCGTCATCGAACCGTTTTGGATTCACTGGAGCCGTCCGGGGTATCGTGCAGATGCTCGCATATGAAATTCCCCTTCTTCTTGCCCTCTTCGCCGCCGGCATGGTCGCTGGATCTCTTAGCCTAACTGGCGTGGTCATCTACCAAGCCAACCTCGGCCTACCACTCATTGTGAATCCCGCATTCATTGGACTCTTCATCGTCTTTCTGATTGCGGCGCAAGCGGAAGCAGAACGCATTCCCTTTGATGCCCCTGTTGCGGAAACTGAAATCGTTGGAGGGTGGGAAACCGAATTCTCTGGCAAAAAACTCGCCTTCTTCCGCCTCTCCAACAACTTCGAAGTCTTACTTGCTGCAGCCCTAGGTACAGCTGTCTTCCTAGGTGGTCCCCTTGGGCCCGAAGTCTTTTTGGTGTTCCTAACCAACGGAGGGTTTACCCCTGGCATTACCATTAACTCCGGACAATACATGACCTGGGTTACCGCAAACATGCCCTACCTTCTCAACCCCGGAATTGCGGCCATCTATTACACCTTCTGGTTTATCCTAAAAACTACCTTTATCGTCCTCATCTTGTCCAACATGAAGGCATTGATGTCCCGTTGGCGCATCGACCAAATCGCCCAGGATAGTTGGAAATGGGTCATCCCTATAAGCCTCCTCATGGTAGGTATCCTGTTAGCCTGGCCTTTGTTCATGGACTTTATTATCGCCCTACTCCCATAGGAGAGTGAAAAGAAAACATGCCACGACCTGGAGCAATGGAAGGCGAAATCCTCGGCACTGTCCTCCGACGGAAGACCGCCACGATTCGCTACCCCTTCCAAGAAGCCGTCCGCCCTGAACGTCTCCGCGGACAAATCGAATACGACCTCGAAAAATGCACCGGCTGCGGCCTCTGCAGCCGCGAATGCCCTGCCACCGCCATCGAAATGGTCGCATCCACCAAAACCAAAACCCAAAAGAAACCCCAATTTCGCTTCGACCGCTGTATCTGGTGCGGAACCTGTGAAGCCGTGTGTCCAAAGAAAGCGATTACAATGACGCCGAAGTTTGAAATGGCGGCATTTTCATTGAAGGATGAGCATTTGTTCGTTGTCTCCGAAGATCCAGAACCCGCGGAATCAAAAGAGTAGGAAAGAGCAATATCCGTTGGTTCTTCACAGTTTAACCTAA
>JABXGX010000241.1 GCA_016550405.1 archaeon
AGCCCCACTAAGTCAATGTCGGCATAATCACGTTCACAAAAATCGATGATTTCACAATGCCTGCGAATGGCTAGTCCCCCAATCAACCGGAGAAGCACCTGCTTGGATTGGGCGGTATCGATAATCAGTTGTGCCTCATGGATTCGATTGTCCTGTTCCTCCACATTCGATGGCAATGAAGTCCACCTTGATACTCAATGTTCACTGTTGTATTGCGGGACTACCTTATCAACAAGCCTCTCTCACTAAAGGAATACTGCTGAGAGTACGAGGATCAAAGCAATTCCTAGAATGAGACACCACACGTTGATTACGAGTTCGAACACCATTTCACGGGATTTCCGAATCCGGTGATACATCTTGTTCTGCACATTAAAGGTGATATCCATAAGAGCAAGGAAAATCAAGGAACTAGCTGCCAGAAGCGCAAAGAAGGGTCCAAAGGACTGTCCGGTTATGAATCCAATGGCCCCTATCAGAGCACAAATTGCCATCCAAAAATCAGCGATTGGGAACGCAGATTCAAATTTAATATACCATTCTTCTTTAGTTACTTGGACATGACCTTTGAAGAAGAAATCCACCCAAAAATAAATGGTGAAAATCGCAGTCAAAATCAACAGGATTGAAAAAATAAGAAAGAACATAAGAATAACACCCAGCAATTTACGTGGAAGTTTGTTGTATTTATTTCATTTAAAATTAAACCCGACATTAAACTACATTGAAGAGAAAGTGATGATTGTGAACTAATATCTTCAATTTTTCTCTTAAAGCGCTACTCTTACACAACTTGGTCAAATCGTACTTTAGTAATTTCATTCTCTTTTCGGATTACAACTATTTTTCGCCAATTAGTGTCATCACAAGTTGGGTAATCAATCCTAAAATGGGATCCGCGACTCTCTCGTCGCTCTAGAGCGCTTTTGAACACAATTTTTGCCAATTGTAGCATTGATTGAGCTTCAATTGCCAGTGCTAGTTCACGATGATTTGTTGCATACACACGAGGTAAATGATTTTCTCTAATTTGGTGTAACAGTTCAATCCCTCTTTCGAGTCCTTGTTGGCTTCGAACCGCTCGACAGTACT
Source organism: archaeon (assembly GCA_016550405.1). The sequence continues at coordinate 1,093 of JABXGX010000241.1, forward strand.
TTGATACCGTTACTTGAATAGCCGCTTTCAACTGTGATGCAGTAATCGCCTTTGGTTTAACTTCATGGAAACCTTTAATGCGATCCTTCACTGCTCTTAGGCTCCATTTATCGGGTTTACTGGTTTTTTGTAGTCTGGCATAGTTGGCTGCATTTTGCCCTGCGAGTTTACCAAAGACCAGAATCTCGGTGAGTGCGTTTCCCCCTAATCGATTAGCCCCATGAACGCCGCCCGTTACTTCACCAGCCCCATATAGGCCCTCAATAGTTGTGACGCCTGTAGCATTGATTCTTAATCCCCCCATGGTATAATGTGCTCCAGAGGCGATACGGAGACATTTTGTCGTTAGGACATTCAATAGTGGACGAATAGCCTGTTTTTGGTATTCGTGCTCGAAGCAATTTTCGATTTCAGCCGGTGAAACTTTAGTCAAATCAAGTAGCACATAATCAATGGGTGTTTGTTTTGGGGAGAGTTCGCGTTCTATGGCCACGATTAAATTATCGCGTAGAATTGGTTGCTGCATTAAACCATAGGTGTCTAGAACTGGAGTGCCTTGAGTGGTGAACACTGGCCCCTCTGGAACAAGGTGTTTTGTTGATTCGATTAACCAATCGAGGATCGGAATGCGGGGGATACCTGACTCAATAAACATGGGGACAAACTGGACAAATTCTAAGTCTTGGATTTCTGCCCCTGCTTCAAAGGCTAATACTAAACCATCTCCAACTATTCTTGGTGGATTGTCATTTCGGGAATATAGTTGCGCAAATCCTCCAGTGGCTAGAATGGTGGCTTTAGCCGAGATGGTAAAAAGTTCCCCAGAATCTACATTAAAAGCAATGACTCCCAGACAGCGATTGACTTGAATACATAGATCAATTGCCATGGTTCTCTCAAGAACCTTCACACCCGAACGCTGTGCCTCGTTAACAAGGGCTTCTGTTAAGTAGATTCCAGCTGGTCGCTTTTTGGCTATCGTTGTCCTAAAGGGTTCTATCGCAAGAGGTACACCCAAAGCTTTGATGTCCTGAATGGCTGACTGGGCGTTCGTCACAAGAAATTGAACCAGCTGCGGATTGTTAAGAAATCGCCCCGCTTCCAGTGTAGCATGATAATGTTGCTGAATCGCATCACTCTCGTGTGCCACGCGAAAGGTTCCCATCGCTACAGACGAGCAATTAGCCCTCCCGACCAGACTCTTTGTAATAAGAAGAACGGAAACCTTTGCTCGACGGGCTTCAATCGCAGCGGTTAATCCTGCGG
>JABXGX010000005.1 GCA_016550405.1 archaeon
GCTTCAGTCCCCGGGGATCTTGTGAATAGGGCATATTGATTGTTTTAAGGAATGCTTTCGCAGTCTTTGGTCCAACACGATGAAAGTGAGTCCGAAGGAAGGTCACCATATCTGTGGTCTTCGTATCCTCAATCACACGAGAAAGCTGTTCAATATCCATTCCTTTCGGATGCGGATTCACCGGTTGAGGAGGTGGAGGTAAGGTCTTAACTGATCGCTTATACTTATGAACGGTTCCGTCTGGTTCTGTAAATGTTAAATTAGCGTATGGTGTAATTAGGGCAGTTTGCTGAATATAATCGATAATATACCGTTTAGCACTCCGCCAATTACCTTCAAGAGTGAATTCAAGTATACAACCATGATCGTTATCCCGATTTTTACGGCGTTCCCACTTCATTAGTTCTGGTTTATTTTCTTCAATATCCTGCCGTAACATCACTTCGAAAACATGTTCACCATCGAGTGGAGCTGAAATTACCTGCAACGGTTCACTCGTAGTAATCTGCCCAAAAAGAAATGCCATTTTGCCTCCTAGGCCAAACCGACCTCGGGCCTGTTTATGCTCATACTTCGAACCGTAGAGAATTTGACCAAATGCTGGAAGGATATGATCTCGAGGAACTCCAATTCCGTTGTCTTGAACCCGGAGTTTGAACCAATTGTGTGATGCCTCTTTGAGCTTCACATCGATGGTTGGAAGGAATCCTCCATCTTCACATGCATCAAGGGAATTTTCTACTAGTTCACGAACTGCTGTATATAGTGCCCGCATACTGTTATCGAAACCAGCAATCGATCGGTTTCGATAGAAGAAATCGGCTGGCGATATTGATTCAAAAGTCACTGCAGTAGTCATTTAACGCGCCTACTAATTTTCTCGTTCTGTGTCACTTCTCCCAGGGACCGCCATGGAAGCAATTATGTGAACACCATAAACTTCTCAACTGCTGGTTAAAAAGTATCTGGCTATTCGTGCTCTCCAGGTTCACTTGTTTCGAGTTCTTCATCTCTTTTTTGTGGCGCTAGGTTTTCACATAGCAATGACGTTACAAAGAAAACTACTACCAAAACAATGATGGAGCTGATTCCGTAGGGAGAGAGTAACAAGAGTGTTATAAACCCCAGATAGCGAACGCTACCAACCACTTTTGCAAAAATATCACTTTCTGTACGATACCAAGTATCATTTGCAGGATTATTATCGCCCTTCGTGATAAACCGAAGCTCCCCTGAGACATTGAGAATATCGATGATTCGATGCACAATGGGTACATCACGAGTATAACCAGGAATCGAAGAACCATTGTAGATAACGATATCTCCAACTTGTAGGGTGGATGGATCGATGGCTCGAACAACTACTAAATCTCCTCGATATAACGTAGGCTCCATGGATTCTGATTCAACGGCAAGTAATGGTGAAGGCGTTTGGAGATACAACTGGAGACCTACACCTGTTCCCCAGACAATTACTAGAACAAGAGTAATGACAATGATGTCTTCGGCGATTTCCCGTTTCCAACTTTTTTCATTCGTCAATCTAGGAGCCTCACCATTTTCGCTCATGATTTGAAGTATACATCACAGTAAAAAGGTATGCATATGAGATAGCATTCTACCTAATACTTATTTTACAAAAGCTTCTGATAATCTTTGTTGGTGTGAGTAGATGCATTTCATCACGAAAATCTTGAACAGTACTGTTGATGATATCGTGCACCGGAACTTCCTACGATATGGACGAGGGGAATACCCGGGGCCTGCTATTGAAATCACAGTTACTAAAGCAGGTAAGGTCAAGGTGCGTTCAACCTACATGTATCAAGATTTACCTGCAGCTGTCATGGTCTCAATGGTTCCTGTGGAAACAGTATCCCTGTCGGGATTAATTCTGGGCTATGAACCACTCGATGAGATCTTAACGGAATTGGGATTCAAAGCAGATCCATCTAAGAAAAAACCTCGAACTCTGTTGTATCAATCAAAAATAGCTGGTGACTATCTAACAAAGCAAATAGCGAATCTTTATGGCGATATTCAAGAAATAGCATTTGTTTTCTGTTCTCTGAACACCAAAATTGGCTGGGCACACAAACCCAAAACAAAAATCCCTTCTGCCCAAAAGGAACCGCCGCTAAGCAAACGATTGAAATTTTGCACAACAACTGTCCTTGATGGGAATGAGTTTCTAAATGAAGTCCTCAACCAACTAGTACCTGATTTCCTTGGAGATGTTCCTTCAGGTTTCTCAACACTTCAAATCAAAAACTCATACGACATACAGGACCTAATATTTCCGCCGGAGATGAAACAACTCAGTTCAAAAGAAGTACGGCTGAAAACAAAACGGAGTGGATTTCTTCATCGCACTCTTCTTGTTGATGCTGAAGAGTTTACGAAGAAGCATCCCATGACGGTATAGTTACAAAACGCAGTTTGTGAAATCCCCTAGACCAAAAGATAATTAAAAAGGTGAAGCAGTTCTCTCACCCTGATACTTACAGGTGTTATTCACCATGCAATGGTCCTTATTACTTCCTTGGTATCCTGTTTATGGCGGACTCCTCATTGCCTTTGGCATTCTTCTTGCCATCTGGCTAGTGTATGTTGTTGAAAAAGCTCGCCAGCCTCCATGGGCAAAAATGATCATTGCTATTTTCTTAATTGCCATATCTGTAAGCTTTGGAATACACCTGATATTGGTTAACCTAGCGCTATAGAATCCCTTGCAGACTATTGGTCCTTTTTAGAATAGTTGTGCCTTTCCCTCAAGGATAAGCTGTTGAACAGAACAAACATCCTCAAGCTCTGAATCAACAATGGCAGCAACGTTCTTTTCCACGGCACTCCACGCGGTCTTTTCGTCAGGAATGATTTCCGTATAGGCAATTAATGGCTGGTCGATTGGATATCCGATACGTGTAAGAATTTTCACAGCGATTTCCAAGACTTTCGGCTCCTCCGCAATTACACGATCTGAAATTCGTTGAGCTAATACATTGTAGATTTTACCGACATGATTCCTGGGATTCTTTCCGGCTGTAGCCTCAAGGCTCATCGGTCGACAGGGAGTAATCAATCCGTTAGCCCGGTTACCTCTACCCACACCGGCGTCATCTCCCATCTCCGCAGATGTTCCCGTTAAAGTGAGGTAATAGACACCCCGTTTCGGATCATCCGCAGAGTTAACGACAATACTTACATCTCGATCAGTAATTTTCCTAGCGTGATCAAGCACCGCGTCTCTGACATCTTTAAGAACACCATTATAATGGTCGGCATCAGAAACTAACTGTGCAATCATGGCCGCTGCAACAGTCAATTTGATGTCATTATCGGTGCGCAAGCCCATGACTTTAACATCTTCACCTACTTCAGGGTGTTTTTTCTTGAACTTATCTGAGTTAAGAAGCTGTTCTGTCTGGTAGACGATTTTTTCAGTTTCTGAAAAGGGGGCATAGGCTACACCAAAACTCGTATCATTAGCCCGAGGAATATTATCAACAGCGTGGTCAAAGACATGTGTAAGGTCGACTGAACCTGGTTTAATTTTGTAATCCATTAAGACTTGTTCTGTTGGATCCAAGAATCGTAACGTGTTCTTTAATGTCTTTTTCATTGATTCAAGTGTAAGGGTTCCAAGAGGGATCCGTACCAAATCTTGCTTTTTGAATACCTCGGTGGTTGCTCGACCAACGACACAAATGTAGATTGGTTCGAGGAGTTCTCCTCCACCAAATTCCACTTGGGCGCGTCCGCCCGCTATCGAACCTTTATCGACGTTATGGTGGAGAATCCCACCAAAATTATCAATGTAATAATTACAGAGTTTTACGCCTACGTTCTCAACAACTGCATCGAGAATAGTATCTGGATGACCTTTTCCTTTTCTTTCAACAATTTCAAGGGATTGTTCTTCTATAGGAAGCGTAAATGCTTTGGTCACAGCGATGTTTCGTGACATTAACTACACCTTAGTATCGCCGGCTTGGATGAGTTTCTGTTTTAAGAATTTCCTATATACATCATCGAATATTCGTCAGACGAATAATTGCCTCCTCACCCTTTGCCATAACACTTAAGCCACTCTAAACCTACTTGGTTATATCATCGTGGCTACCGAGCGGAAGAACTGCCTTAATGATATCGAGGAGTGAGAAGGCATGAGTCACTTTGTTGATGAAGATGAAATACGACGATTAAGTCGACGGATTGCAGAAGAATTTGAATCAACCTATGGAACGCTTGACGAGAAGGTGTCTCGTGTCCCTGACGATGCCGCTCTTGCCATAGCTGATGAATGTTGTGTTCATTTAGAGGTAGCCAGAGTGGCTTATCGAGTAATGCTGGATGGCGCCATACCTGACCCTAAGCCCTCCTGTCAAATTCTCATGCAAGAGTTTGATCGGCGAGCAAAACTGGGCAGTCCAGTCCCAGAAATTGATACTTATCAAAGGGAAGTGGCTGTGACAGAAGGAAAGTGGATAGAATATCTATACGGTCAACTTAGTAAAGTGCTGTTGGCAGATCTTAGGAACTTAGTGAATCTTGAACGTACTATAGCTGATGAAATTGAACCCGCGAACGAGCAGGTAATCGCCGTTGTAGCACAACGAAGAAAAATCAATGAGTGCTATTTCCAACCCCTTATTGAACGATGGTTAAATGACCATGAAGGGGCAAATATCGCCCTCGCAGCTCATGCGATAGCAGGAGGTCTCATCGGGTCTACGGAATCTGATATTGATGATGCAATTAACGGGGCAAGAGCCTCCTTACTCATTAAACTGCGACGGTATGAACAATTTCTGAGCCAAGAAGATGATGAAGAAGAAGCCTCTCGATTAATGCAAAAAATACTTGGAGAAATTCAAGGTCTTATTAAAGAGGTTCAACGGCCAGTGGAAAATTCATCCCCGAATACGGCTGGTGAAATTCTCATAGAAGTTTCTCCACCTCCGCCTGAATCCATTGATGAAAAACCAAAGTTTGGCTTCGTATCTGCTCCTTTTCCGACTCGACCTGTAATGGGTCCACCCATGCAAACTCCTTTAGATTACCTCGAACGTGATGTATGGCTTGCATCGATGAAACCTCCTGATGAACGCGCTCCATTCTTACGTGAAAAAATCACCACGGTAACGGCTAATCTGATTGAGCAAGGAACCCCCCTTGATAAAATTGGAATGACAATCATCTTTGACTTGGACAGTCGTTTTTCTTGGGCTCGATCAAAGAAATCAGTAATTAAAAAGGAGCTTCGCGAAATCCAAGACATAGCTGGCGAGGATTATCGATCCCAGGTTGAGAATTATGTTCTTGAAAACCTCTTAGCCAAAATTCCTCAACTCCGATCAAAACAAAACCATAGTGACACTGAATAAATCGAGTTGAAATATCATGTCCGAACAGAATCCTCCACTTATCTGGGTCCTTGATTACGTCATTCCAGAATTTACGACTCTAGGTGAGAAGAAGACACTCCATGGAGAGCTGCTTATCGCGTCAAGACAATTATTCAGTTTTCTTCAGGGGGAAATTGTACGTTCTGCTTTCATTGGCCCTGGCGTCGTGAAAGGTCAGGTTCAAATCAAAGGACAACCAGTTGATGTAGAATATCTTGTTGGTGCTGTTATTTTTGATCCTACGAAAATGCGACCACGTGAACCGATTCCCGTTTTGGACATCCTTAATCCTGAAATCCTTGATCCTCTTGAGCAAGCATCGGTTGAACAGGTCCAAGAGATAATTCGCACACTCGCACTCAAAAAGGGGTCTGTTGAAGACTCAGGCCAAATTCTTACTGTAACCACCGAAGGCGGCCTTCCCCGTACTCTAATTGCAGAACAACGGATTGTTCCTAAAAATATCACACTTGTATCCGGCTTGAAGAGAGCACGGTTCTTACTTGGTGGACAAAAAAATCGATTATACACTCCATTCAAAGAGGCTTTGGAGCGAAATCGGTTCAGTGATCCCAACCAAATCTGGACATTCCGCATAGACCAAAAGAGGTTCGAAGCTTTCAACCCCACCCAATTTGATGAATGGATTATTATTGAAATGCAAACTGACCCTATCACCGCTTCAAATTCGAGCCAGGTAGTTGAATCTGAATTTAACTCAATTCTCACTTATTTACTAGGAAACCGTAAATACTTCATTTTTGAAGACTAACCTTCACTCATGAAAGGATTTTCTATCGCCTCAATGGTCTTCTTAGCGTTTTCAGCTAACTCATAGCGCCCGATGACTTCTGCCACCCGGTTGATACCTTGAAGGATATGGACTTGGTTATCTAGGAATCCAAAGATGTCACCAGGATAGATGAAAAGCTCATACTCTTCGAGAAACGTAGCATTGATTTGTGACGGGGTAAGTCCGTGATAACGGAGATCCAACACCGCCTTTGACACATTCCACTGCCCACAATCACAGAATGGACTCTCGTTACAGCGACAATTGAAGAAATCGACGGTCCATTTGCTAAACATCCGCAATACCCATCGGGGTAAGCGCTTTAACCGACTACTTCGCTTTGCGCTCATTAAATCCAATACAGCACCAGCAAATAACCGCGTGGCAAATCGGGTACGAAGGGCGCGTTCAATCTCACTTTGCAATCTCGGTGATAAATAGACGTTCCTCAAGGGCTCTATTACAACTGATAAATCATCTGCTGTATCCTTACGATATTCTTGAATTGCTGCCACGTTTGAAGCTGAGAAATAGGAAATAGCCGTCGCACGACCCAACTCTGTGGGCATAACATCCTGCCCTTGCTGAATAGCTAGATCATGGCGTCGTAAAAACCGAAGCCCCTCTTGGAATGTCACGGTTCGTGAAAGAAGACGTTGATACGCATCATCAAGCTGAGTCCGAGAAATCACGTCATAACAGGATAAAGTTGCCAGCAATTGATCAACGGATTGCTCAAAAGTGGCTTCAGGGTGGACATCCTCAATGGGGTTATTCAATAAGTCTAAAGCAACCTCTTCTTCGGTCTTAGGTTCGTCCCCAAAATACCTTCGTCCAATCTCGGCTAATAGTACAGCTTTGCCGACATCATGCTTTCCCAATCGACCAGCGCGACCAAGCATTTGAGTGAATTCACCAACACTCAAAGTCTTTGTACCCATCATCAAACTCTGAAAAATCACTGTACTTGCAGGAAAATCTACCCCAGCAGCCAAAGCCGCTGTTGTTACTACCACCGCTATTTTACCTGATGCAAAGGCTGTTTCCACCTGGTGACGCTGCGGATATGTCATCCCAGCATGATAGGCGCGAGAGGGAATCCGTTGCTTTTTTAGCTCAGACGCAATCGAATGAGTGCTTCGTCGTGAATTTGTGAATACAATCGTTTGTCCCTGAAACCCATAAGAGCTTTTATGCCTGAAATCTGCCTTAGTCAGATCAGCAATTATTCTGAGTTTATCTGATTCTGTAAGGACCATTATCAAATGCCGTTGTAGAGGTACCGGACGCCCACGAAGGATGACAGGAACTAGATTTAATTCTTGAGCTAACTCAATCGGGTTGCCGACGGTTGCTGATAAAGCAACCATTTGGGCTTTGGGAAACAGCATGCGTAGACGAGTAATCAAACCATCTAATTCTGGCCCTCGATCCTCATCCGCCACCATTTGAATTTCATCAATAACAACAACACCTACATCCCCAAATTTGTCGCCTTTACCTGACCTTAGTAAATAATCAAATCCTTCATAGCTAGCAACTATGATATCTGCATCTGCAACATCATCATCCACGATAACAAGAGCTTCTTCTCCCACTTCAATTCCACTCATGCCAACGCGTATTGCTACACGTAAACCAAGAGGTTCAAACTTCTCCCTATACTCATGATATTTTTGATTTGCCAACGCAACTAAAGGTGAGAGATAGATGTATACCTTCCCTCGCATCGCGGCCTTGAGTCCCGCAAGCTCACCAACAAGGGATTTTCCACTTGTAGTATCAGAAACAGCTAATATTGATTGTCCTTCAAATAATCCAGCATTGATTGCTTTTGCTTGAATTGGTAGAAGAAACTCCATTCCAGCTTGTTCAAACACATCAACTAGTTTTTTTGGAAGGGAAAGAGATGCAAGTGGAACCTTTACCTCGGGGTCTTTAACTGCTTGAATCTGATCATAAAGGGTCATAGCAGGATTTTTACTTGGTCGAAATTGGGATGAAAGAAACGAAGCAACTTTTTCTACCGATCGCAACTGTTGTAACATTGATTCAAGGCTACCGTATGCTCTTTTCGAAACATCTACATCCATTGACTGAAGACGGTTAGTTAATTCTCGTGAAGCACATTTGTAACATACAGGCTGTCCTTCTAATTGATAGACTTGCTGTTTGCGCAGCATCGTCAAACGACCATCAGCAATACAAGAGCTACAAGCTCGAACGATCACTGGATCCTTTACCCCAAAGTCTCGTAGCATTCCTTTGAGTTCTGCTAAAAATGAAAAACGTGGTTGCCGTGGAATTGCGATATATTCGGCATTTCGAACCCAGTTCACAAAAGTTCGTGGATCAATTGGTCTGATACCACCTTTTTGAATCAACCATAACTTCTCTGGACGAAGCCGTCCTTCTCTCATCTGAAATTGTACACGTGCTCGTAAAATTGGTAGATGCGACCGTTTGGGGCGAAACACTACAATATAGGCCGCCATCTCTCGTTTCTTCTCTGGAAACAGGGCAAGACCAAAAGGAGGTTTCAAGGGGCGCATCGGACAACACGATTCAATACAGCTTTAGCTGAGAACTACAAGTAAGGCTTTTTAGTCTTATCTTACTCTTAGGTAGCAGGGGTCCAGAGAATGCGCAGAATCGAGATTTACCCCGGAATCCTATCATTAATGTTAAGCAAGGCAGCCCGGGCCGGTCGTACTGAAATCGGAGGGTTTCTGATAGGGAAGATCACTCGGGATAAAATCCTCGTCACACGTGCTACATTCCCTCGTCAGACAGGTTCAAGAACCCACGTATACATCAATGATGCTGACATGGCAATCCTTGCCGAGGAACTTGCGGAAAGGGGAGCAGGTGAAGTAATCCTTGGTTGGCACCATACACACCCAGGTCTTGGTGTATTCATGTCAGGAACCGATGTCTCGACCCAGCTTCGATATCAAGCATTTTTCCCAGAAGCCATTGCTCTTGTAATGGACCCCATCAAATTCTCTGAGACCCTAAATATGGAAGATCTCGATCTTCGCATTTTCCGTGTGGATGGAAGAAAAGAATTCGAGCTTAACTACGAATACGCTCATGATCCAAGTGAAATTATTCCTGATCTCTTCGGAATTATGCTCACTCTTGAAGAAACCTCTCAGGTGGTTTATGAAGATACTTGGTTTGAAAAAATGCTCCGGGACATTCTTGGAGAACGAATCACCACACCCGAGTTCACTTGGGGTGTTACCAATTTTTTGGAAGCCCTTGTTGCCTTTGGTGCTGTAATGCTTCTGATTATTTTTATTGCACTTGCGGTGCTTGGCTTGTTTGTTTAGTGACTTCAAAAAGAGTGAATATCCTGCTAGGACATTGACTTCCCAAAATAGTCGACAGAGACAGGTGAAATTAGGCTGCTATTCGGGTTCATCGAAACCCAATGCTTTGAGTGCGGCAAGGATAGCTTCTTTGTCATCAACGGAAACATCGTCTAAATCACTACTAGCCTCAGCCATGCTCACCGTTTCAAGTCCAGGTTCTTCAACGGGGGCTATTGTTGGTTCTGCAGGGCTAGGTTCACCTTCCTTAATTGGTGAAATCGTTTCAGTAGGTTCTGTTGTCGTAGCTGGTTCTGGAGAGACAGACTCTGATGTTAATTCGGGAACTGTAAATGCTTCAGCTTTGGACGGTTCAGTGGGAGCAGGCATTTTCCTGAATCCAAGGAGTTGGTCTGGTTCAAGGGGATGAGATTCCATAATCTTTGTGACTTTTGTTGCATATATTTTCATTAAGCCAATATAATATCCCAAGCGAATCTGATCTCGGCTGGCACCAACCAGAAGTGTTTCTGGTGTTCCACGCATAATAATTGTAAAACCTTTGTTACCCCTTAGAATCACTTCAGAAAGACTGCCTTGACTCAGCTGTCGAAGTGTTTCTTCGCCTACATTAACTAAAGTGGCCGTGGCTGCTGAAAAAATATCAGAGTCAACATCACCACTCACGGCACAGGCGAGGCGAATACCTTCACGGGTTACCACAGCCAAGGCTTCAAGACCTGTAGATTGTTCAATTCGTCTCATAAGGTCTTGAAGATCTTTAAATGGAGTCTCAGCCATCGTCCATTACATCCTCAAATTCTGACTACTTTCTTTTCTTCGTAGTTTCACTATTATAAGGTTGCTCTAGAAGTCAAAGGAGTTTCCACAGCGTTGCGAGCACCGAAACTGCCAGTCACAATAATATTACTTTCAGTCTCCCCCACACGTTCATAGTTTGCTTGACCGTATTGTAGTTTAAATAGGTTCTGCAGAAAACGCAAAGCGGATAGGATAATATGGCGGTGTCTATTGATGCATTATTTGATGCGCACTATTTACCATCAAAGCTTCTGCATCGAGAACAAGAGCTTGCGACTTTATCAAATCTAATCGATCCATCTCCGGCTTCAAGCCATCCAATGAACATCTTGGTTCATGGTAGCTTTGGGGTTGGTCGAACTACTCTTCTTAGGTTCTTTGGCAAACATGAGCTCTCTATGTATCGGCGGCCGTTCATACAGTTCAATGGAAAGCATTCCAAAGAGCTTGTAGCAGATGCCCTTCATGCCTTAGCTCCGAGTTCTACTTATCCTGATTTGCTTCCTGAGAAATGGACGCTTATCAAACGGCTCGTTCGGAAATCCGAAGCACCCCTTGTCTTCATCTTCGACGATGTCGGCTCTCTGACTAGTGATTTTTACAAGAAATTCCTAGGTCTGTGCAAAGAAAATGGCGTTTCTTCTATGGCAACAGCACCACGCTATTTTCCTCGACAAATAGATCTACGTGCATCACAGGATCTCGATATCGCCATAGAACTTGAACCATTTACTGACCATGAATTATTAGACATTGTAAAACAACGAGTCGCCGAGGTTTTTCTCACACCACTTCCATCGCAAATTACCGAATTTATGGCGGATATCATTTGCATTTTAGATTTCCAACGACCTGCTACAATTGTTGAGCTACTCCAAAATCTCCATCCGCTTTTGAATTCACCTTCCGATATTTCTGCTGATTTAATTCGGCAATCCTGTCTCAATTCCCGAACTCTCCACTATGATTTTTGGAGCGGACATCTTTCGAGTCTTACAGAATTAGATGCAACCGTTGTTCTTCTCCTACAAGCGATTGGACAGTACTTTGTCACAAATCCTGGACACATCTATGTAACAAAAACCAACCTTTTCAGGCAGTTTAAACAAGTCGCAGAAGAAATCAATTTTCCTTCCCCCGCCCACCTGTTCTCACGGTCTCTCAATATGTTACTCTTTCAAGATCTTCTACTTCAATCACGGTATAGTGTACACAATTATTTCACACTTCTCCCCGCAGAAGGGTATCTTGAAATTGTAGAATTGCTCCTCGGCGAGTATCAACCAGACACCTGACTTGTTCAAAGGCTTTTCAGTCTAAGACTGGCTTGTCATTTCGGCAAAAGCACGAGCAATTAGGCGTGCCACTCGTATCGGTTCTGGTAACCCACTTGACCGAGAAAATTGCTTAATTATGTTCCCTGCGTCTTCCCAATCGCATCCTTTGCATTGGACGAATATCTTTGTAGTCTCACTAATGACCACTGAGTATATGTCACCATTTCTTTGTGCTACCTCCCATCGACTGCCCCAATCCTCTGGAAAGGTCGATACGAGGTGCTGTTTCAAATCCTCATGAGGTTGTTTGGTGACACTGATTATAGGGAGCGACATTTCATCGAATAATCGCACCATATCTACAATGTTGTAACCCGCAATGACGGTTCCATGAAGCATAATGCCACCAATATCTAAGCGATTCAACTGCTCATACATACGAAGAATTGCCTGGGTTGCATCCATACCACGAATCGTGACAGAGTCCCAGATTACTCCATCAATAACTAAATCGCCTCGTATTACAACACCACATAAGATAGAACTACTCGAACCTACTATCCCACTTTCAGCGATTCCTAGTAACCGAGCCCCCGCTTTCAAAACTAACTTATCAATTGTCAAAATTGAGCGCCTGCTCTATTGGGCACGAACTAAAAAATAAAGGGAGGGGTTAACAACTACTAGTTCTTTTTTCACCAATTGGGCTCAATTCGGGCTAGATCCCCCATCGCTGTCGCCCCAGTACAGAGCGTCCACTTCTCCGATGGAGGCATCACACCTAACCCCCATCAACCGCTTAGAGCGGGTGGTCGCTGTGCATTGTGCGGAGACAAAAAACGCCTGCTCCGCGAGGCGGGAGGTGACACCCCACCGTCCAGGGGAGCAGTGCCCGTCGATGACACAGGCACCGAACACCACCTGGGTGTCCTAGGGTAAGTTTCCGACAGCAGGTTGAAGTGAATGCTTACGCTGGTGCGTTCAGCTTCTTCCCTGGATGTGCCTTTTGCCATTCTTGTATAGACATAGCAAATTTCTGTTCGATTTTTGATCGATGGAAGGAATTCATTGAACAAAAGGGTACGATTCGCCCGTCAGGGACGGCGTAGTGAATGCCACATCGTTCAACGCGTTCGAGATCGAAATTGTAAGGATCCATGAAGTGCATTGAACCTATCATAATAATGCGTTTCATGAATTCAGCAAGCGAGTCATAGTCCTTTTTGATTAGAAGGTTGTTTGCCAAGTTCATGAGCATTCCTCGCTTCTTGAAGAAACGCATGGCTCCCATGACACCGCGCATTTTCCCTCGCCACTGTTTACCTTTTTCGAAGTCCCTAGCCATCTTTTCAAGCGTGCCGAGGAATTTTTCAACTTCGACATACTTTGTGATAGGTTCCCAGCTTCCATCGTCTTCAATGACGATAAAGGTGGCCATACCACATGCAGGATGTTCGGAAAATTCGACCATCATGCTTCCTGATAACGCGCTAAAGGCTCGTGAAACTGGCATAACGAATGGAACAGGATACCAGTCAGTGATTTTTAGCTTGCCTTCGGTTTGTTCTTCAGCTAAGCTGTTTAGGTCTGGGATTGTAATACGCATCTCTTTTCGTCTATCAGCATCAATACGCCCAGTGATTGCTACAGGTTGAAAATTAACACATCGCACAATGTCACTATTTTCAACGGCAAATCGGATAATATCACCAATCTGGTGATCGTTCACTCCCCGAACAAGTGTTGGAACGAGGACAATACTGTGAAGGCCTTCTTCGCGACAACGTTCAAGAGCTTTCAGTTTCTGTGGAAGTAAGTTCACGCCACGAGCAGCTATAAACGGTTCCTTTGTGACGCCATCAAATTGCATATAAACTGTGCTTAGTCCAGCATCAACCAGTTTCTTTGGGTAGCCTTTTTGTCCAAGTAATAGCCCATTTGTGGCAATCTCAACGTGAGAAAATCCGACTTCTTTGGCCATTCGAATAATCTCAGGCAGCTCTGCTCGCATTGTTGGTTCGCCACCAGCGAATTGAACTGCTGGGGCAGGAACAGGCTCATTAGCTCGAAGATTTTCAAGCATTCCTCGAATTTCTTCAAGAGTGGGTTCATAGATGTATCCAGCTTTTCCTGCGTGTGCAAAACAAATGGGACACTCTAGGTTGCATCGATTCGTGACATCAATAAGGGCTAGATTCGTGTGTGTTTTATGATTTGGACAAAGACCACAATCATTAGGGCATCCATGAACCGTTTCGGTCCGAGGATTATCAAGGCCAATACCTTTGTAGCCAAATTGAAATGCTCGGTTGAACTGCTCAACACTAGACCAATATGTATCCTCGTAAATACCGTGTTCTTCACATTCTTTCTTAATCTTAACTTGACCATCTTCCTCATAAACGGTAGCATCAATAACGCAAAGACATTCAGGGCATACCGATCGAGTTGTGTAGGGAAGTTCTTTGGGTGCCATTTTTTCCATTGTAAATAATCGCTCCTTTGTGGTTACCACTCAATAGTGGTGAGTTTGTACTGTTTCGAACGGGAGTGTCTTAAAAGGCTTTTCCGAAAAATCATACTCGGAATAGGCTAGATTTGAACCAGGCGAAAGTGTTTTTATAATACTCAGGTATAGGTCAGCGTATGTCCCGGGTAATACGCTTGCATTTGGTCTCAGTTAAACTCCCCAAAGCCTATGTTCGAGGTTTAGATACCTTGGTCGATAGAGGTACTTATCCGACGAGAAGTGAAGCGATTCGTGTGGCAATTCGCGATCTTCTCAAACGTGAACTATGGATTTCCGGATCACCTTTGACAATGCCCCACTCTTCAGACGACTGAAAAATTGAGATCTCAGTTAACGTTCACGTTTTCCTTGGATATACTCTTCAACCCGTAATTTAGCAATGCTATCCTCAATCTGCTCTGGAGGATGTTTAAATGAATAGCTCGAAATACTCATTAATGGACCACTTGTTCCCCGGTCTAACGCAATTTTTGTGGCTCGGATGACATCTGCGACAACTCCTGCGCTATTCGGCGAGTCTTGAACTGAGAGTTTTAATGCAATGTGGATGGGCATTCCGCCCCATTTCTTGCCTTGTGCATGGATGTAGCATACTTTGGTGTCATTGAGAAATGGAACATAGTCACTGGGTCCTATCCGTGTTGGAACAGGATAATCAAGAATGCTTGTCACAGCCTCAGTTTTGCTAATCCGTTTGCTTTTCAAACGGTGTTCTGCAAGCATGTTTTCAAAATCTGTATTCCCGCCAATGTTCAACTGGTAAGTCTCATCGATTTCAATCCCGCGATCTGAGAGCAATTGAGCGATAACTCGGTGGAGAATTGTGGCTCCAACTTGACTTTTGATGTCATCGCCTGCCATAGGGAGCCCCGCTTTATGATATTTTTCTTGCCACCTACCATCAGAGACAATGAATTCGGGAATACAATTGATGAAACCACATCCCGCATCTAGCGCGGCTTGTGCATAGTAACGAGAAGCCTCTGCACTGCCTACAGGGAGAAAATTAACAAGTATTTCCGCTTTTGAATTACGGAGCTCTTCAGCCACATTAACGGGCTTGAGTTCTTTGGGATCATACACATCAAAGGCGCCAAACATATGTTTGGCTACTCCATCCATTATCGGAGCAGGAAGCACCTTAACACCTATCTGGGGTGTTTCTGCGAATTTAATCACACAATTGGGATGTACAAATATTGCGTCGCTAATATCTTTCCCAATTTTACCAGCATTAACTTCAAAAGCGGAAACAAATTCGATGTCACGAGGCAAATAACCTCCGAAGGAGGGATGCATAAGACCCGTGACTCGTTCTTCGTCTCCTGCGACGTCTTTATAATAATGCACGCCTTGAACAAGTGCGGATGCGCAATTACCTAGTCCAGCAATAGCAACTCTGATCGAACCCATCGTTTACACCTGAAATACTTAATGGGTGTAAAGTATATAGGCGTCTAAGCTGTGGACACCATTTAAGCATTTCTCCTCTTTTCACAGTAAAGATGTCTCAAGCCAGCAAATTAAAAACGGTGAATTCTCTAAGACGCTAGCGAGCAGCTATGTCATTTCTCTACCCTCACGCAAAACGCTCAAGCCTTCTTCTTCCCATCTTGGTCGCAGTGGGTATGATCGCCTTTTTTATCGGCCTTATTTACGTACTCTCATTTTTCGCTCCGCTAATTCCTGGATTAATCGAACTACCCCTTTCTAGTATCTTTCGCTACTTCATTATACCCGTAATCTTTGCTTTTCCTTGGATTCTTTTTGTTTACATCTTTCGGGAACGCACAATCAATGCTTCAGAGATAATGAACAAAAAAGGAAACCTCATTCCCCTCCGGTGGCGAATGCTCTATAGCTTCAACACACTTATCATCCTAGCATTCTTCATTTTCCCCTTTCTCTCCCCCCCACTCGCAATTTTTGCTGCTCTGGTCCTTGCTTATCGTATCGTACACCGATCAGAAAATATCTGGCAAAAGAACCAGGGCACACGGTGTAGTTATACGCTCCTTCTCTTCATTCTCTTGGCAATTGTGCCTGTCTACCTAACAATTATTTGGTTTCAATATTTTATTGCCATTGCTGGGATAATCTTCACTTCTTGGTGGATTCTATTTGATCCCATGTACTTCACATCACTCTGCATCGTTAATGCCCTCGCAATCGGATCACTTCTTCATCTTTCATATGGGACCTTAGATGAAAGCGGAAAACTTCAACATAAGGATAGCCAGAAACTCTGGTTAATTCGCTTTGCAGAATTAGCTTTGTTCGTGGTTTTTTGGGTGTTACTGAATCCTTTCATTTCCTTTTTCTCCCTCCCAATCGGTTCTGGAATGACATTTAATCTCGCTTTTTCAGACCCAATCGGGTTTGCTGGAACTCTCGGAAATATTAGTTATGTTAACTACCTCTGTCTTGGTATCATTGCAATCGTCTATCTGGTCAAATTCGCCGTTGGCATGGGAGGCGACATGAAACTATCCATCTTCGGCATCCTTTTTGCAGCCGCCTTCCTTATCGTGGAAGCACTTAACGGGCTCTTTAGCGTATCAGCCAACTTCCTTCGCCCTGCACTAATGATCGGATCAAGTTTAATCTTCATCTTTGCTTTTGCAATTAGTTTCTTCGCCGCACCAGATGAATTAATGGAACCTACCGAGCTAATTGTAGAAGAAACTGACTCCTTAGAAAAACAAGTTCTCGAAGATGCTGAAACAATGCAGGAAGATGCAGTAGAAGAGACCGACGACTAGATGTTCTTAAGGAACTCTGGGATAGTCGAAAGTTCGACAAGTGGGATATACATCCATGTTCGATCAAAAGTTCCCTTCGCATAATCCCATTGTTCTTCCGGGTCGGCTTTGTATTTGATAAATACACCTTTTGGTGCTTTGTTGGTTTCCACGTAAAGAAAAAGCGGCATACCTTGGAGATCATACCAACCTGGAATCGATGTCATCGTACCCATGATGTAATTCGTACCTTTCTTGAAATAGAGAATCGTTGCAGTGCGCTCGCGTGCTGCCCACCAATGGACTAATCGTACAAGATTATCCAAATCTTTGAGCTTCATGAGTGTAGAAGGTTTTAATTTAATATCCGTCAATGTAATCAACCTGCGTCAATAATATCTCTGGAAAATAAAGGCTTTGCTTGCTTAAAATGGGATTAACAGCATTTTTGAGTGAGCATGTTAAGGGCTATGTTGTTATGGCATTTCGCGTAGCCTGTGCACAAATGAACGTAGCGTTAGGAGATAAGAAAACCAACCTTGAAACCGCAGTTCAGATGATAAAAGAAGCTGCAAATCGAGAAGTCGACCTAATTGTATTACCTGAACTTTTTACTACTGGATATTGTTTGGACAAAGCAGGGGTACTCGCCGAATCATCCCAGGGTCACACAATGGAGTTATTACGTGATTTGGCAGGTCGGTTCCGAATTTTCATTGTTGCAGGAAGTATCCTCGAAAAGCGTGATTCACAGATTTTCAATACATGTCATTTGATTGGAAAAGATGGAAAACTGCTTGGACATTATGATAAGATCCACTTATTCCCTCCATTTCGAGAAGATCATTATCTTTCCGCTGGGACCGATACTCCAATAATAAAGACTGAGCTTGGACTGTTTGGTGTTATGATTTGTTTTGATATTCGATTTCCTGAACTTGCAGGAAAATTGGCTTACAATGGAGCTCAAGTATTATTTTGTCCTGCCGAATTTCCTGCTGAAAGAATTGCCGTTTGGGCCACTCTAATTCGAGCCAGAGCAATTGAGAACCAAGTCTTTGTAATCGGATGTAATCGTGTTGGAAGTGATGGAAAAAATCTGTTTGGTGGAAGAAGCGCCATTATTAATCCGGAAGGCCACACATTAGCACAGGCTAATAATGGACACCAACTAATTGACGCAATGATAAATCTTGACGAAATCATAGCAGTTCGAAAAAGCTTGCCTGTGATGAATTTTCGTCACAAAAAATACTAAAACGATTTGGTTTCTTACTAGAAACTTGTCCATTTCAATAGAAGAGCTAGGTTAACCATCTAGCCTAGCTCAGAACGCCGTTTGAGGTATTTATCGCGTAGACGTTGGTATGTATCTTCATCAACGCCTCCTGCACGCTTCCGTTGTTCTAACCGGGCTAGTAATTCATCAATTGCTTGCAGTTCTGAAGTGGCTTCCTCACTTGAAAGTGTACTACTCGAGTTTGATGGCTCAGGTGAACTATTTGGTGTGGGTTCTGGATGAGCAACTGAATTTGAGTTTGCTTTTGAAGATGAGACACCGTTTTGTTCAAGTTGTTCTTCAAGTTTAGCCATCTCAAGCTCTATGGCATCTAGTTGATCTTTGACTTGTTGGTCCATCTCTCCGTCTTCCTCTGACTGCATTCGACGGGATCGAAGGAATCTTGAACTTGTAGAGGATAATTGTTGGGAGTTTGGCGTTGAGGTAGCTGAGGAATTGGATTGAACGCTGCTATTTCCCGTTGCTCCTGGTTGCACAACAATGGTTTCAAGTTGTTCGGCTCTTTTATCCCGTTTAATTCGAGGTTTCGGTCTTGTCCGGCCCATAGGTTCGCCAGAAGCAGATCGTGCCCCACGGGGTGGTTGACGGGAAGAACTTGGTGTTGGTGCAGGCGTTCCACGCCGATCAAGCAATGCACTGGCAAAAATGAAGGGGATTAGCGCAAAGATTAGGACATTTACAATTCCATTTAGTCCAGGATAAAGACCGTCAAGTAAGAGTCCAGAAAAGAATGCTGCGTCAATCATTAAAACGACTGCCACGATTACCCAAAGGCCGATGATGGCACTCGTTCTTTTACTAACCATGCTTCATTTGTCACCTATGCTGGAGTCTTTGTTCCCCGCTTCGCAGAACCGTGTCTCTTTTTTGTTTTCTCCAACCTCGCTATATACTTGTCGCGTAACCTACTGTATAATTGTTTTGAGATTGCGCGTTTCGCAAGCTTCTCATCAAGAGATTCTAAAAGGTGTTGAATCGCTTTTTCAGAAAATCCTTCATCATCTTCCACCTCGCCATTCTCTTCCTCTTGTCCTACGGTATCAACTTCGTCACTAGACCGCGGATCCCGCGCCAACTGTTCATTTAATGATTTAACCCGTTGTTCTAATTCTGCAATTCGTTGTCGCAACCCCGACGTTGAGCCGCCTGGTTCCTGTACAGGGGAGGGTTTAGGACTTGCTGGTGTTAGGTCTACTTCCAAAGTTAGAGACTCTTTATATTCAATTGGTTCTAGCCCTGGTTCTTCTTCAGAAATCTGAGTAGCTTGAGACTCAATCTCGATGTCAGTTGAACTTATATCCTGACTGGGAGGTTCTGGGACCGCTTCATACTCAGATGTTCGATAGACATAGATAATGCCCACCGCAAGGAGAGAAATAATTACGGCTAGTATAGCGATGATGGGATTTTCAAACCAAAAAACAATACCAATAACAACTACAACGCAAAGACAACAATACACCCATTGTTCACGCGTTCGATTCATCACCGTCCAACCTAAACCGTGTTCTTGTTACGTGTTTCCCTCATCAAGCCACATCCAACTATTGCTCTCCTGATTGGCAGCTTAAAAAACTGCGTGTAGCACACAATGTATCAAAAAAGCTAGCGATAAACACACATTTAAGCCATTTTCCTGCAGAATGCCTGAGTGGTGTCCACCAAATGTCTAAACTCCCCCCAGGAAAGGTTTCTCCAAAACTTCTAGAAAAAGACGTATTTCCCTTTCTCGGTGCTGATGATTCTGATGTCCTTCATGGACCTGGAATCGGTCGAGACGCAGCTCTAGTGCGAGTTGGTCGCCAAGTAATAGTTGCTACAACTGATCCAATCACTGGGGTAATCCAAAATATCGGATCCTATGTTGTCCATATTTGCGCCAATGATGTCGCCACCTTTGGAATACGTCCTCGATGGTTCTTGGCCACGATTCTGCTTCCTGAATCGGTCGAATCTCAATTGCTGAAACAAATCATGATTTCTATGCATTCTGCTGCTAAGGAGTTAGAGATTAGTATTATTGGTGGTCATACAGAGGTCACCGCCGGTTTACATCGACCCATAATCATTGGTTTCATGTTGGGGATAGCTGAAGAGAATAAGTATGTGACCTCCTCTCAAGCGCGGCCAGATAATTCCATAATCTTAACTAAAGGCGTTGCTCTTGAAGGGACGGCGATTTTGGCCACAGAACGAGAAAAATTCCTTCGAAGTAAACTCCCTGATTCGCTGGTCAACCATGCACAACAATACATTCATCGAATCAATGTGGTTCCTGAAGCCCTCAAAGCAATGTCAACAGGAGCGGTTACAGCCATGCATGATCCAACCGAGGGTGGAGTAGCTAATGGGTTGCATGAACTCGCCAACGCATCCGGACTGGGATTTATTATCGACCGAAGCAAGTTGGTTATTCATGAAGAAACAGATCAAATCTGTCAGTTGTTTGAAATCAATCCTCTGAACCTAATAGCCAGTGGAGCGATGTTGATGGCTGTTGAATCAGACCGTGCTTCAACAGTATTGCAATTACTAGAAGATGAAGGCATTCCCGCTGCCATTATTGGGCGTCTTCTTAAAGATTCCAGCCAAAGAACAATAATCGAAGAGGATGGAACCGTAAAACCATTACCACAACCAGAAACAGATGCTCTTTGGGAGGCCCTCACTAAATCAAAATGAGAGTACTTCTTACTTTTTCTTAAGAATCAAGGGTCTGATAATATCTAAGAGTCTATGAGCTACTTTCGTTTTCGTTGCCTTCGGGACATGAATTACCTTCTTCTTTCCATCAACAACAAACAATTCATTAGTCGACGTACCAAATCCTACACCCTCTCGGCCAACGTCATTGGCTACAATTAAATCCGCATTCGCTTTAGTCAATCGATTATGTGCTCGTGCAATTAGTTCCTCATCCGAAACACCATATTCTGCTTTGAAAAGAATGAGAAACACAGATTTTTGCACACCTTTGATAGCATCTACAATTTTGGGCGTGGGCTTAAAGACTATCGAAAGGCTTTGTGTCTTTGCAGTGGGAATCTTCTCTTTTTGGCGTGTTTTAGGAGTCCAATCTGCAACGGCTGCAGCTGCAATAACCACATCGAATTTCTTCGCCTTTAGCTCATTCGTTACTGCATCAAACATCTCTTGCGTGGTTTCTACATCTATAACCTTTACTTTCTCCGGTGGTGGTTCACTTCCATGCCCGTACACGAGAGTAACCTTTGCTCCTCGATCAAAAGCGGCTTTAGCGATTTCAATACCCATTCGACCTGAACTTTTACTTGTAACTATCCGAACAGGATCAATGTACTCAAGGGTTGGTCCAGCGGTAATTAGAAACTCTAATCCTGCCAGATCATGTTGGTTTCCAAAGTGACGAAGAATATGATTTACTACTTCTTGTGGGGTGGCAATCTTTGCTTTTCCTTCTTCCATTCGTGGCCCAATGAACTCAACGTTGAGTCCTTTTAGTTTCTCAATGTTTTCACGGACAATGGGATGCTTGTACATAGAGACATGCATCGCAGGAACTATAATAATTGGAATACCAGACCCAAACGCGGTTGTAATGGTTGAGGTAACTGGGGTATCATCAACACCCATGGCTATCTTTGATATTGTGTTTGCTGTGGCAGGGGCAACTAAAATCAAATCCGCTTTTTCCGCGTGCTCTCCTGCAAGGGCTATATGTTCGATTTGCCCAGTTAATTTTGTTACAACGGGATTGCCAGTTGCCCACTCCATTAAGTACGGATGAATTATTTCGTGAGCGGCTTCGGAGAAAACCGCTATCACTTCTGCACCATATCGCATTAGTAATCGTGCAATCTCAGAACTTTGTACAGCTGCAACACTGCCTGTAACACAGAGAACAATAAACTTGCCACGAAGCTGGGTACCTAAGGTTTCAACAATATCCTTTGAAGGATGAGTATCCATTGGCATTACTATCACAAGCGTATTTCATTTTCTAGCATTCTTAATGGTATGTGTGGTGTCTATCTGGATATTTTCCAGTTCGAACTTCGTTCATGAATTCTTTCACAGCCTGCCCAATGATGTTGTTCAGGCTAGTATATTGTTTAACGAATTTAGGAACATGATCATTACTAGCTAGTCCAAGAAGTTCTGTGATAACAAGAACTTGTCCATCACAGTGCTTGCCTGCTCCAATTCCTATAGTCGGTGCCCTCACATCATGAGTGATCTTTTTTGCTAACCATTCAGGTACGCATTCTAGGACGATTGCAAAAACCCCAAGCTTGTCAAGTTCCAATGAATCACGCCAAATTTGGTCAGCCTGTTCAGGTGTTTTTCCTTGAACTCTGAATTTCTCAGCAGATTGTGGTAAAAGCCCAACATGGCCCATGACAGGAATGTTATTGGCTAGAAGAATTCTGATCACTTCGGGTTGGTTTCCTTCAATCTTTACTGCATGCGCTCCTACCTTGCGCAGTTGCTTAGCATTAGCTAAAGCCTGTTCAGGAGTGTCATAACTATGAATCGGCATATCGGCAACGATGAAAGTTTCTTTTGCGCCATTAGCGACCGCACGAGTATGATAGATCATAGCTTCCATGGAAACTTGTTTAGTATCAGGGTTACCTTGAAAGACCATCCCCAGGCTATCACCCACCAAGATTAGATCGATGTTTGCAGCATCAAGGATTCTTGCCATCTGGTAATCATAAGCGGTGAGCATAGTGACCTTAGTCTTTCCTTTCATTGAACGAATTTCATCAATTGTCATCATGATTGTCTCTCCAAGAATCGGACTAGTTGTGTGATTGTTTCATTGACTGGTGTGGCTATTTTGTGATGTTTACCTAACTCCACGATTTTTCCATTTAGAAAATTAATTTCTGTTTTTCGTCCATGCCGAATATCTTGAAGCATTGAGGTTCGGTTTTCGAAACTGGGGAACTGTGTTTCCATTATCTGGAGTAGACTCAAATCGATTTCAACACCTTCTGCTTTTCCCACTTCAATGCATTCTTCAATGATTTTCTGGCGAATTGGGGCAAGTGTTGGTGATACGAGCTCCTTAGTTGGTGCTCGAAGAATAGCACTTAATGGATTTGCTACACAATTTATTGCTGCTTTTCTCCAAATATCTGTTTGAAAATTTTCTGAATTGATACCCTGGATTCCTGAATTATTAAGAAATTGTAGGGTTTCCTTTGAAAGGTCATCGGAATCCAGTAAAGTGAAGCCCAATCGTACATGGATGCGCCCTGGTTCAAGGAGTTCGGCTCCAAAGGCAACGATTCCTCGAATTAAATGACTTTTTGATGCTAGGATTTTGTGAGCAACCGCTTCTATTCCTAAACCATTTTGTAGCAGTAAAATAACCGTATCCTTTTGTATCAATGACCGGATTGGAGAAAGGGCTGCCTTTAGCTGATGGGCTTTCACCGTTACAAGTAGAAGCGATTTTGGAGGGATGGTGGAAATCTTCGTTGCTGTTGCCATCTGGTAAGTACCCGCTTTATCACCCTCGATGTGCAATCCTTTGTCACGAATCGCGTTCATGTGAGCAGGCCTACCAATTAGAGTAACTGGGTTGTTCTGGGAAAGGAGTGCACCATACACGGAACCGATGGAACCTGCTCCGAGAACAATTACATGATCAAACGTCATTCAGGTGTACCCCCAACATTATCATGAATTTGTTCCTGTGATAATTTTGATAATCGGCCATTTATCTGATGAATCGCTTCCGCGAGGTTTTGTTGGTTATTAAAATCCCTGAGAATCTTCTGAAGGTGTTCTTCGGGTTCTTTCCGAAGTTTTCTCACAGATTTAATTAGTAAGGGCAAAGCTCGAACAATGTTATCGACTATCGTAATGTTTGCCATCTGCGCTGTCCGTGAAAGTGGGTTCAAATCCACTGTAATAACCTGTTTGCCTAATCGGACCAGTCCCTCCGTTCGATCACCATCCTCGAGAGGAACAAAAGCCACATCTGAAATGAACAGGCCTCGATGGTCAACGACGCGTCTTTCACTATGTATTTCGGGAATGGTTTCATGAAAGGAAGAATCAATACCATAGATTTCCTTTGCACCCGCATTCTTGAGGACCTTTGCTATTGCTGTTTCTCGCTCCTTCGATCGATGATACAAATTAATCTCTAATTTTGCGCCTGAAACCTTTGCTAGTTTCACTAACTCAATGGGAACTAGAGCAGCAACATTGCCATTTACTGATAACACCGAGTTTTGCCCCAGCAAGAGTCTTGCTGCCGCAGCATTAATGGCATGTTTTGCATTCTCTGTGGTAACTTCTCCAACCAGATAGTCGAAGGCTTCCCCTCTCCCATGGGCAAAGAGGCCAAAAGCTGATGTTACTCCAATTTCAAAACCATGGACAAGTTTTGCCCGAATCCGCAGGGAGGTAGCTCTTGGATGTCGGGGGGAGACTTCATTTTCATGCATCTATTACTCTCGCTCCTTCACAATCAATTTCCATAACCATGATCTGATTTTCCGAGATCTTGTGGTGTTCAAATATCCTCGTTAAGTCCTGTATTTGATCAGGACCGACGATTGAGAAGACATTTTCACCGAATATAGCAGAACTGCATACAATGCCGTCGTCATCTGCTTCCTGAAGTACCGCATTAACGCGTTTCGTGATTATACCAATGTGTTCTGCAAAATTACGGGAATACTCCAGAAAATTCGATACTGTGGGATTGGCTCGGAGGGCATCAGTGAGTATGCCTCCACGTTCATTGATGAGCCTGCGCGAATTCGGGTTATTGAGGTGCAAGGGAGTGGGTATAGGTCCAAAGGGTAAGCATACGACTTTATACTCGTTACTATTCGGTAAGGTCTCCACCTGGCCTACTCCAGGTCCCCCCGCTATACTCCGGATTTCAATTCCTCCCACGAGTTCTGCTATCACTGAACCTAATCCCGTACGGTGCTGGACTTCTGCAATGTGAGCGATTTGGGCTGCTTCAAGCGTTGATAAATCAAGCTCCATTACTTCTTTCATTGCTAAAGCTAGACTGAGCGCGCCAGCCCCGCTAGTACCAAACCCCGAACCTATGGGTAATTCAACTTGATGGTTAATTTGAACTTCATATGGTTTTGAAGGACCAAGCTCAAGAAAACGAGTGGCAATGGTACGTGATACGGGTGCAGGGGAAGAGATGTCACCATTAATCGCTATCTTAATTTTTACAGCATTTGCTGGCTTGGCTTCGATGGTAGTAGTAACTCCTCGGCTCACAGATACACCGGCCCCCCTTGATCCTTTTTCTAGCAAGTTCTCCGAGTCGTCACAAATTTGGAAGAAGCCGGTGATATGTCCAGGGGAGAAGGCTCGTGTCTTTTTCATTGTGGATTTTACTCTTGTTGATTGTTCAGTTATTTTGTAATTCGCGTGGTGTTATTTGAGAAAATAAATATTCTGCAACTTGAATTTAAATAATTTAAATTCTATACTCAATTTTACACGAAATGAAAATTAAAAACGCCATTAGCTTAAAGAAGCATTTACACTGAATGCTTACACTGTATGTTACATGTATCCGCCTTCTGCCCTGCAGGAATCTCCAGTTTCTTTCAAGCTGTAACTACCAAGTCAGCTCCAGCTACAATGGATGAAGCTTGTAGAATAGGGGCTCGGGGTGGTGGGTTCATTTTAGAGAAGGGCGTTCACACTCAGATCACCATCGAGCCTGCAAAGACAAATCAGATAGAGGTTATCATTAATGGGCGAAAAGCTCCGGAGGCCAAGGTCACCCAAGAAGTGTGCCAGTTACTTCTTCAGACCATTGAGGCGCAGTATAGACTTCATGTTGATCATAAGGTAGAAATTCCAATTGGTGCTGGTTATGGTGCGAGTGCGGCGGGTGCAGTCAGTACAGCTATGGCCCTTAACCGGGCATTAGAACTGAATCTAACCTTAAATAGAATCGGTCAGTTCGCGCATTTTGCGGAAATTCGATGTGCAACTGGGCTTGGAAGTGTAAGTGGAGTCATTCGTGGAGGGTTGATACTAATCCTTGAACCTGGCGCACCAGGTTATGATCGAGTTGACTGGATTCCGCTCGATCCTGCATATCGGATTGTAACTGGCAGTTTTGCTCCAATATCAAAAGCGGATATCCTCTTCTCTGAGAAAGCGTTATGGAGCGTTAATCGTGAAGGCCAAAGGGTGTTAGAACAAGTTCAACAGAAGCCGACCCCCGCTCATTTCATGCACCTTTGTCTTGGGTTCGCAAAGAAAGTGGGCTTCCTCACTCCTCGGGTAGCTAACGTGTTAGAAAGAGTTCAGGACGCAGGTGCAATTGGAGCTACACAGAATATGATTGGTGAAGCTTTTCACGCATTAGTGCACGCAGATTCAGTCGATTCAGTGGTAAAGTCGGTGGAACATCTATTTCCCCCAAATTCCATTCTCGTTTCAGAAGTATCTTCGGTTGAACCAAGATATACATAAATGAGGAGTGTCTTGTAGCAAATAGAAGTGAGAGTGATGAAACAGGTTTCATCTTTTTTTCCTCAAATGCCTAAAACTCTTCTCCTTTCTATAACGGCGTTGATGACAGCTCTCATAGCTGTGCTAACAGTTTCTTTTCAAATCGCAATCCCTGCCACCCAGGGGTACTTCAATTTGGGCGAAGTTGGCGTCTATATTACGGCAATTCTCTTTGGTCCCATTATCGGAAGCTTCGCAGGAGGCGTTGGATCGATGATCGCAGATCTAGCCACTGGATATGCCCACTATGCTCCCGGAACCTTACTTATCAAAGGTCTTGAAGGCTTTATTGTCGGTTACTTGAGTTGGGCCTTTAGAGACCGCTTTGAACCTAAGCAGTTACGCTACCTTGGAGTTAGCCTAGGTCTTGGATTAGCCCTTTGTATGGTACTCATTGGAGTTCTTCGCTTTAGCGGTGAGCTTGCCCGTTTGGAGAGTCCTTGGTGGGAAATTCCCTTTTTCCTACCTTCTTGGGTGTGGTTTATTCTCGCTATTTTTCTTGGATCAATGACTATTTTTCTAACACTTAGATACGATGCTAAAGTTGCTTGGAATGTTACTGCCATGCTCTTTGGTGGTTTTGTTATGATGACCGGTTACTTCCTCTATCAATTCTTCATCTTCCAATATGCAGCCATCGCGGAGTTACCTTTCAATTTCATGCAAGTCATGGTAGGTATTCTTGTGGCACTCCCAATTACACAGCGATTATTACTCACTGTGAAGAATTTAGGGTGGATACACCAATCATAATGGTGAGCGCAGGTTTTTAGGGAGTCGAATCAAGTGTTATTGCCAATATTCGACCTTTTCTGTGTTGTCTATGACTGAGCCACCCGATATCGAGGATCCAATGGAAGCGATTATGCAGATACTCCGGGAGGCGGAGCAAAGCGTCGATGGCATCCAAGGTGTGGCTGTCGTCTCAACTGATGGTCTCCCGATGGCGAGTGCCGTTGATGCAAAAATTGAGGAGGCCGAACTAGCTGCTTTGGCTTCATCAATGCTCTCTATTGGATCTACAACAATGGATAATCTCAAAAAAGGCGAATTGGACAATATCTATGTAAAATGTGACCGGGGTTACATTCTTCTCCGATATAGTGGACCGTTAGCCGTGGTTCTGTTCATTACAGAAAAAGATGCGCGTTTAGGACCGTTAATGCTTGAGCTGAAACGAACTGCTGCAAGGCTTGAAAAAATGCTTGGATTTGGCTAGACCCGTGACAGGTTTAGAAGCCCAAGCTTTTGATTACCTCATCAACTCCAATGTCTTTGCGAACACTTGTTCGGAAGACCTTTAGGTTCGGATTAATTTGCTTGGCATCGCGTTCTAGTTGGTCAACATCGACTTCCATCACATCGGCTAAATCGATTTTATTAATAACAAGGATGTTGGCTTCATGAAACATAACAGGGTGTTTTTGAATCATCCAAGGGCCTTCCGTTACACTGACGACTACAAGTCGTAGGTGGCTTCCTAAGGGAAAATCAGCTGGGCAGATGAGATTTCCAACATTTTCAATTATGATGATCTTAGTTTTGTCTACATTCGCTGAATCAAGGGCCTTTTTAATCAACTTCGCATCGAGATGGCATTCAACACCGGTATTGACCTGTATTGTCTTTACTCCATGCTTAGCGATCCGATCTGCATCAATAGTAGTCGTAACGTCACCTGCGATAACTAGAATTTCCTCTCGACGATGAGCTAACTTCTGTGAAATTGTTTCAATCAACGAGGTTTTTCCTGACCCCACACTTCCCAGAATGTTAATAGTACGAATGCCCAGCTTGTTAAAGTAATCAAGATTCTCCTGCGCAAGAGATTTATTTCGATCCATAAAATTTTCTTCTACCGAGATGTCAATTGTTTCTGAATTAGACGGGTGGGAGTGCCCATGACTATGACCATTGGGATGTGAATGATGGCGCTCGCCTTCATCCGGAGTAATAATCGATCTTTTCCGCTCTTCATCTTTTGGTGCCATTTGTAGACCTCCGAAACTGTGGGTTTATCCCACACCAGTACTTTTTGAATCATTCCTTCCTTCTAATCAATAAATAAAAGGCGACTAAAATCTCAACTTTTTTACATAAATAGAAGTTGCTTTCATTATTCATTTGGTTGGAGGTATTTTGGTGCAGGCTATCCATATTACAGAAACTCGAGCTATTGTCCCCGTTACTCGAAAATTAACTCAAATGCGATTTAGTTTAGAAGATCTTGTTGGTTCTGCGGCACCAAGTGACGAAGCTGGCTCTTCAGGAACCAAACGAGGTCGAATGAGTACTCGTCGTATTGGACAACTACTTCCCAATGCCGTCTTGCAATGTCAAAGAGCGTCATCATCCTTTATCGAACTAACTCTCACCTACGATCGGATGATTAAAATCCCTGAACTTGGGGGACGCGAAAGGCGTTATCGCATCATTCCCTATACAGTGTCATCACCAATTCTCTGGCGCCCTGAAACAGGATTTTGTTTCATAATGGATATCCCAAGTCGTGCCATTGATGCCGCTACCTGGATTCTATCCTCTGCAGTCCTTGGGTATCCAGGTCGGTTATCCACTTTTGATATCGATACAAGGAAAATGAGCAACATAATAAGGTCTTTAACGAGTTCTTCAAATGGAGGTCCTGGTGAACTAGTCCGTGCAGTATTTCGAGACATTGAAATCAATGGAAATGAGCTAGACGAAGTCAACATTCGTGCCCGGGATTTGAACAAAATAGGCCTTTACAAGGATATCCAGAAGACCGCAGCTTCATTGCACGCTATTAGTTTCATAACACCTCTTATCGACCAAATCGGGCGTCCACTTTCCTGTCGCATCGATCAGGCTGGAAGCATACTAGTTTATTCACAACGGCTCTCTAACAAGGCACTCCGTGCTCTTGTTCTCTGGTTTGAGAGCTTGCTTGCGAAGTAATCTATAGGCAATCCGCATGCTAACTAGTTTCCACTAAGCTTATGTGCAGTTAGTCGAACTTAAGAAGCATCTTCACGTGAGGATATCATCCATGGTCTTAATAACAAGCGGGAGCCCCTCAAAATTCTTGGCTTGGAATGTTGCCCAAGCGCTCAAAGCGAAGTACCTGAATACTGAGGTAAAGCATTTTCCTGATGGTGAAACCTACGTAAGGTTTCTCGGTGAAGTCGCAAAAGAGGAAATCATTGTGGTCCAATCCCTTGCCATAAAGCCAAACGACCATCTCATTGAACTTTTTCTTATGCTTGACGCGCTCAAAGACCTAAAGGCAAAACGGGTCATTACCGTTCTACCTTACTTTGCTTATGCCAGACAAGATGAACGATTTAAGCCAGGGGAAGCAATCAGTCTGAAAACTATCAGCCGGCTTGTTGAAGCTGCAGGGTCTGATTATATTTTCACAATCGATTCGCATCGTCATCGAGTTGTTGATCAAGACGATCTTACAACTGTTCCTTTACATGATTTAACAGCAATGGCTGAGCTTGCTCATTACATGAATAAGAAACACACTCTCAAGAATCCCGCCGTCATTGGACCTGATGCCGAAGCAGGTGCTTGGGCGAAAACGGCAGCTGATGCATTATCTGTAGATTATGATGCCCTTGAAAAGGAACGCCATGATGCAGAAACCGTTGAAATCAAACCCCGAAGATTAGATCTCAAGGGGAGAGATGTGTTAGTCGTAGACGATATTATTAGTACAGGAAACACTATCATCAAAGCAATCGGTGTTCTGAAGGATAATGGTGCAAATAACATCTACGTTGCATGTACGCATCCTCTTCTTGTCCTCAATGCACTTGTCCGAATCTATGAAGCTGGTGCCTTAGACGTTGTTGGTACTGATACTGTCCCCTCAGCCATTAGTCACGTATCGGTTGCTCCAGTAATTGCCAACGCAATAAAGAATCTAAAATAGCCGGTGAATTCCATGTCTGAATCTCCTCGAAAATTCTGGAAAGCCCTCAAATGCCCAATTTGTGGTGAGCGTGCAGTCTTCTATGTCACAACGGATGCAGTGAAAGATGCTACCCAATATCCAGTCCCATTCGAGGTCATACATGAAGATCACAAATTTAAAATCTTTCTCGATTCAGGGCTTCTTATTAGTAGAATAGAGGAACCCAAAGAAGTTCCCCCAACACCAGCAAAACAAAAAGCGAAAACCAAAAGCAAAAAGACTAAATAAGGCAAATTCGCTTTTTTGCGCTGTAGCCCGTTAGTGTAGATTACTCCCCTGTGAGTAGACACATTGGTCAATCATCCGAGGCTCTGGGCCTATTAATCATAATGGGAGAGAAACCTTGGGACCGCGGTTCGAATCCGCGACGGGCTACCATTCTTTTTCAGGCTCACCGATCAAAAAATGGATTCTTTCCTGTGGCTGCTAGAGGAATACCAATGATGATTGTGGATTCAGGCATCAGTTTCAATCGGTAGGCCGCGGTTCCTGCTCGGAAGAAGATCCGATTATCAACGTTGTGAATTTGAGCGGTCTTTACTGCGCTTCCCAATGCAATTCCTAGGTCTATTGCCTTGATAATACAAGTGGGACCTGCAAAGAATCGGCCTTCTTTTCTTCCGACTTTTAGCATTTGACTACAGTTGTCGAATCCACAAGCACCGCATTGTGTACCTAAGGTCTTTGGCCCTTTGAGCCCGACTAAGAATAAGGCTGGACATTGCTCAATGTTCTTAGCATCTCGGGTCCAGTGATCCGTAGGGTCTTTTGATATTTTATACATCTCTTTAGCAACTGCGTCCTTCTCTTTTCCAGTCAAAATCATCGTTTCGATATCGTCTTCACCACGACCCTTTGGCGCAGTCCGAGCTGCAAGCAGCATTAATCGAGCAATATCTAACACCGCTTTCGTTTCTTCTTCTGATCCAGAAATACGCATAGAAACACCGAGTCCTTGAAGTACATTTGGTAATTTTAGGCTTTACCTTCAACTGTTAAGATTATATGCCCAACCATCTAACAATCCCTCACCATGGTTGAGTCGAAATATGATGTAGTTATTGTAGGTGCAGGTCCCGCAGGTCTATTAGCATCAGAAATCATCGCCAAGCGAGGATTTACTGTTGCAGTAGTTGAAAAAGATCAGATTCCTGGAAAAACGAAACCATGTGGCGGCTTCCTCACCTCCGAAGGTGTTAGTATTGCTGAAATCCCAGTGGAACTCGCGGAGAGGAGGACGAGTGGGTTATCACTTTCAATACCTGGGCATCCACTACGCCATATCAATTACCCTCAACCTATTGGAATCCAAATTACACGAGAAGCACTGGGACGCTTTTTATGCCAACGTACCCAAAGCTCGGGGGCTCAGATCTTTCTTCAACACCAAATGATAAGCTGTTTTCGTGAAGATTCAGGGTGGCGATTGATTCTTAGAGGGAAGATAAAGGAACTACACTCTTCGATTTTAATTGGAGCAGATGGGGTCAATTCTACGGTTGCACGCGAAACCGGGTTTCGACATCGGTTTAACAAGGATCAGCTTGGTATTACAGTTCAAGCGCACATCACCTTATCTGAAGCTCAAATCTCTTCACGATTTGGTTCTCGTATGGAGCTTTATTATGGAAGGGAAATCTGTCCATATGGGTATCTGTGGATTTTTCCTAAAAGAAATTCAGTATATGTAGGCGTAGGCTCTCTTCTTAGTGCGGTTCATGACAGGCTCGAACCTTACTTACACAATTTCATCAGGA
This sequence comes from archaeon, assembly GCA_016550405.1. The sequence continues at coordinate 32,406 of JABXGX010000005.1, forward strand.
ACCATCCAATTGGAAAGCGACAACTTGCTGGAGGGACAATTCAACGGGTGGAAAGAGCGTTGGTTCCATTAACCTATGAGCGGCGGTCTACTGCTGATGGGGTCTTATTAGCTGGAGATGCCGCAGGACACTGCAGTGCCATAACTGGAGAAGGTATTCATTACGCCTTTATGGCTGGCAAAATCGCGGGCGAAGTCAGCACCGAAGCAATTGCTAATGGTGATACAAGTGCTTGCTTCCTTCGTAAGTATGAAAAGCAATGGACTCATACCTTCGGGAGTGATCTCAAATGGGGATTACGTCTTCGCAATCTTTTCTATCGTGGAATGACGTCCCAAAATGTTAGCTCAGGAATTACCGCTAACAAACGATTTCTACAACTAGCCGCGGATCTGATTGTTGGAGTCCGTCCATATCGAAATACAATCCTACGTGCCCTTCCTCACTATCTCTGGCAACGAATGAAATCAATCGGATTCCGCTCTTAGGCTTCTTGAGCTGGGATCCACCAACCCGAAAAACTAATTTTTCTGCATACTCAGCTATTCGTTAAGCACTTCGATGTTACCTGTAATAGTTTGAGGAAAATTATTTGCCTGATAATATTCGAATATCAATAGGAACTGCTTCATTGCTAGGTTTGGTCCAATGTAAATTAGATGCTTTGCCCACCACTGCATACACCATGACCTATGTGAAAACTCGTTGTAGTGCGAATTGCGCATTTTGTGCCCAAGCACGGGAAAGTGAAGCCAAAGCTAACCAACTTTCTCGGGTCACATGGCCTTCATATCCACTAGATGAGGTTACTGTGACACTCGCTGAAACCGGAACTGCTTCCCCTTTTAGACGTCTCTGTATCCAGACAGTGTGCTATCCCAGTCTCATTACTGACCTCGCATCTCTCATTAGCGAATTTAAAAAAATCGTACCTTATATTCCAATCTCACTCGCGCTCCCTCCGCTTAATGCGAATCAACTGCAAGCTCTGTATGATTATGGAGTCGATCGAGTCGCAATCTCTCTTGACGCAGTCACTCCCGAACTCTTTGATTCTATCAAAGGAAGTAATGTTCACGGTCCTTTTACGTGGAATCAACACTGGCGCACCTTAAACATTGCCCAATCTATCTTTGGCTCACATCGCACCACAACTCATCTTATCATTGGGCTGGGAGAAACTGAACAACAGACAGTATATCTAATCCAAGAACTAGTCAACAACGGCATTACAATCGGCTTGTTTCCGTTTACACCAATCGTCGGCACCCCATTAGAAAATCATCATCGTCCATCTCTGGGAAATTACCGTCGCATACAATTAGCCCATTACCTCCTTCAGAACCATGTCATAACAGCAGCAGATATCAGGTTCAACGCCTCACGGCAAATCACCAGATTTGGACTAACTAGGGAACAACTTGCTGATGTAATTGCACGAGGGAAGGCTTTTCAAACATCCGGCTGCCCTTCATGTAACCGTCCCTTCTTCACAGAAACGCCCAGAGGTCCACTCTATAATTACCCCTTTCCTCCTTCAGATGAAGCTCTTCAAGAAATCAAATTTCAATTAACTGGAGTCCTATAAAACATGGCAAAATTATGGCGCTTAATTCGGACTGGAATTTTCAATGCCTTTGAAAATATGGCAATTGACCATGTTTTGTTAGACGGCTGTCATAAAGATACTGCTGCAAATACGATCCGATTTTACCGTTGGAATCCCTCTGCGGTCTCAATCGGGCGATTTCAACACCTTGAAGACGAAGTCGATGTTGAAGCCTGCCAAAAACTGAACATCGATATTGTACGACGGCTCTCAAGTGGAGGCGCCGTCTATCATGATTTTGAAGGAGAACTAACCTACAGTATAATCTGCCGAACCGATGACACCCAACTACCCTCAGACGTAATTGAAACCTATCAGCACCTTTGCAGCGGACTACTCGTTGGCCTCAACCGCCTTGGGGTTACTGCCAAATTCGCCCCCGGCTCAGAGAATTATTGTCCCAATCTCTTTGTGAAAAAGCGTAAAATATCCGGAAACGCCCAATCCCGTCGCGGCAACACCCTCCTTCAACATGGCACAATACTCAGAACGCTAGACCTTCACAAAATGTTCACATTTCTTAAAATCAACAAAAGGAAAGCAGATGCTGATGGTATCAACAGAGCTGCAATGTCATTGACATCACTTCAACACGAACTAGGAAAACCACCTTCCTTTGGCCAAATCGAAGAAGCTCTTATTGAAGGGCTTTCTGGAACATTACCTGCACGATTCTACGAAGAAGGCCTAACCGATGCTGAACTGCAATCAGCCCGTCAAATCGCCAAATCGTGGTATGCTAAAAAAGACTGGACCTACCAACGGGGGCTAACAAAATGAGTTCGCCGTGCAGGGAGGTAGATTCCTTACACGACTGGTTTTCAGCTCCGCTTGAAGACCTTGACTCTCTATTTTTCAAAGCACAAAAAATAACTGAAGAATCGTTCAATCGACATATTGGCTTGTATACTCCTGGAAAGGCGTTTCCCTCAATTTCAGTGACAGGGAATCACTGCCAACTTCAGTGTAAACATTGCGCCGGACGATTTCTCCACCATATGCATCCTGTAACCGATCCTCGAGAGCTCATCACTTTCTGTCAAAATATGGCCCACCAGAAAAAAGAGGGTTGCCTCATCAGTGGTGGTTGTGATGAAACAGGTGTCATTCCCCTCTCACCATTTTTTCCTGCTATGAAAAAAATCAAGGACTCTACTAATCTCTTCTTGAACCTACACACTGGATTTCTCACTGCCTCCCATGCCCACGCAATATCAAAGACCGGGATTGATTGTGCCTCCGTTGATATAGTTGGATGTGACCACACTATCAAAAGCATTTATGGACTGACACAAAGGACAACAAAAGACTATGAATCAACCTTACAGGCCTTGAAAAAATATCGAATCCCTACTGCTCCTCATATTTGTGTGGGCCTCCATAATGGCGAATTAGCCGGGGAACTCAACGCCTTACATCTCATCAAAGCAAATATCCGACCACGGATCCTTGTGATTATTGCTTTAATGCCGACAAAAGGAACTCCTATGGCCGCTAGCCCGGCAGCAAAACCATATGACATTGCCCGAATCTGTGCAATCGCCCGCTTACTATTCCCTGAAACAGAAATCGCGCTCGGTTGTATGCGGCCTCGTGGTGCAATTCGTCGACAGGTAGAACAGCTCGCTATACAAGCTGGAATAACTCGTCTTGTCCAACCTACAAAGGCAACTCTTCAATATCTGCAGAAAAATGGCTATTCTACAGAGACCCGTAGCGCTTGCTGTGTGAAATAGATTTGAATTATCCGGCTAGCTGTTCCCGAGAAATATCAACACCCTCAGTGTTGATGATTGCCATTTGGATCGCACCGCCCGATGCGATATCACGTTTCCTTGCGGCATTAACAGCCCGTGTAACGAGGTCTTTGCCTTCCTCAATCGACATATTCTCTCGGTATTCGTCTTCAAGGACACCGTAGGCTACAACAGAACCACTACCTGTGGCTGTAAACTGGTTTTCTTCCAACATGCTCCCTAACGGATCAAGCATGTAGATGTGTTCTCCTTCTTTGTCAACTCCACCCACAATAAGCATCGTGATAAGGGGAAACATTCGGTTTCGGAACAGAATTGACGAGGTTAACCGTGAAATTGCTTTAACTGTTAACTCACGACCTTTTTCCAGGGCTTCAAGTTTGGCAATAGCCCGAATGTTGTTTGTGAGTTGTTGAGCATCAGCAACAGATCCTGAAATCGTCATTGCTGTATGATCTGTAATTTGTAGGATTTTAGGGGCGGTATCACTTGCTACAAGGTATCCCATCGAAGCTTGTGATTCAGTACCTAAAATCACACCACCATTTACTTTCACTGCAACAGTAGTTGTGTGAGACATTAGTCGGTGTTCATTATCTTGTCCCATCATGGCTTGAATAACCTCTATCTCGTTAGTTAATTGCCCACGAATATGCCAACGAATTTAAGTTTTCTTCTCTTTTCGGTTTCACCTATGTATGACCGATATCTCTTCGCTTCATCTGATGGGTCAAAACATTTTTAGCTCAAACTCTTCTCGTCTCCAATACTCAGCTTTCAGGTGAATCTATCTTGGCATTCCGACCAGAAATCAATGCTCCCCAAACCGGTGAACCTCGTCGGGGTCGGGGATTTAGTCTCCAAGAACTTAAAGAGGCAGGTATAGGGCTCTCTGATGCGCGGTGGATGGCTATCCCTATTGATAATAGGCGAAAAACGCACCACCCCGAAAACGTGAAACTGCTCCAAGAATATATGAAAAAGATTAAGAAGCTTGAAAAAACCTCAAAAGAGCCTAAAACCAAACCCGCTGCCAAAAAGCCCAAAGCACCGAAAACCAAGCCCAAAGCCGAATCCATTGAAACTGATTTAGCAAACTTAACCGGTGTTACGAAGAAGGTTGCTGAGACTCTTGTAGAAGGCGGGATTCGTAATATTCACGAATTGGCTACAACTTCCCCTCGCCGAATTGCCCGGGTTACTGATATCAAGCGAAACCGTGCTGAAAAGTTAGTTGATGCAGCAAAACGATATGAACGAGAAAAGGCAAAAGCTGCCCGTGTTGGAAAGGCCAAGGAACCCTCAATCAAGGACCTCAAGGATCTTCCAGATATTACTCGAACAGACATTAAACAACTCAACGAGTTAGGCGTAGAAACACTCGAAAATCTAAAGACAGAAAACCCACGCGATCTCGCATTGCTTACCGGAATTCCTGAATCGCGAATCAAAGAATGGCGTAAGATTATTCGTGCCCTTGACAAAGAATAGGCTTAGGCAGTTTTCTATCAAGTACCTCTACTTTTTCTTCAAATAAGGTTCCCAAGGTAAGGCTTGTTCTGTGGAATACCAGCCGAATTCTCGGAAGAGAATCGCAATGGCACCTTGAGGGGGAATGACTCCCTGTTCAGTAATGATGGCATCGATATATTCTGGCGGAGTTACATCAAACGCGGGATTTCGCACACTTACGTGGTTCCAGCTAGCAAGTTTTTCTTTTGAAACAACTTCAGTTTTGTCGCGTTCCTCAATTTCAACCAATTCACCTGCCATTGTGGCTGGGCTGAACTTGTAACTTTCCGCCGCAACAAAGAAGTCAAGTCGTGCCTCATCAGCAGCCAAGGCAACTAAACTTGTGCCTATCTTATTTACAACTGCACCATTCGCTGTTATCGCATCTGCTCCGACAAACACCTTATCCGATCGTGCAATTAGAAATCGAATCGAATTATCAGTAATTAAAGAACAGGGAATACCTGCATTATCTAACCATGTTGCGGTAATATGTCCTTGATATCTTGGTCGAGTTTCAGGAACATAGACAGTGAATTCCTTTCCCATTTTATGTGCGGTTTCCAAAACACCAAAGGCCGTGGCACTATTACAATAGGTGAATATGATATCTCCATTCTGAATCAGCCGCGAACCAATCTGACCAATAGTTTTGACAGCATTATTGGACATTTCAATGAAAGCCTGTCCAATTTTCTGTCCCACTTCTTTGAGTTCAGTGATCCCTTTTACTTTCTTTGACTGGGTTAGTAATCGAGTATAGTAATATCGCAGGGCGTTAGGTAATGAAACAGCCGATGGACGTGTCTCATATAATAATTGGGCCGCTATTGCTACATCTCGGAGGAGTGAAGAAATTCGTTTCGCTTTTGATTCGTGGGTGGCTGTTACCAATCCTTTTGCTGCTGCACGGGCGATTCGTCCTGCACCTCGTGTGCGCATTGTCCGAATGTTTTTTGCAATTTTTTGTGTTTGTTGGGGAATAACGACCATTTCCGTTCGCCGAGCAATTTAATACGTCATCAAGGTATTAATGCTGTTATGGAGGCGTCTTAGATTGAACCTTGACTGGCTCGTGAAGAAACTAAAAACATATGAGATTGCCAGCGCAGATGGGACGGCTATCGCAGCCGCTTCTGCTCTAAAGGATTTAGCACTGAAAACTAAAACGGATTCTCCTAACAATCTTTTCACCCAAATAAAAACTGCGGCCAACAGTCTCCGTAAGGCCCGCCAAAGTTCAGCGGCTCTACAAAATTGTCTTGATCACATAGAAGATGCGGCACAGAGTGCCTTCTACGAAAAGAAGTCATTGAAAGATATGGGTCAAAGCATAGCGGATGCATGTGACGAGTTTGTCACACGAATCGCCCAGGCAAAACAAAAAATCGGTGAAATCGGTTCGAAACGTATCCGATCAGGAGATCGCATTCTAACACTGTGTCGAAGCACAACAGTATTGGCAATTTTACAAAAGGTCGTTGAGCAGGGTAAGGAAATTGAGGTATTCGTTGCTGAAAGTCGTCCAGATCTGGAAGGGCGCATTCTTGCGAATGAAGTTGCAGAATTAGGAATTCCTGTTACCCTAGTTACTGACTTTGCTACTCGTATTTTTCTCTCTGATATTGATATTCTATTAGCAGGAGGTGAAGCAATTGCTGCCAATGGAGCTATTGTATCCAAGGTGGGAACTGCAACCCTCGCTGAATTGTGTTATGGTGCACGAGTTCGTGTCCTTATTGCCGTGGGAAGCTACAAATTCTCTCATGAAACCCTCTTAGGACGGCTTATCACATTAGAGGAGGGAAATCCAGAACAAGTTGTCCCGAGTGGTGAAATCAATCCAAAAATTACCATTCGAAATCCTTTATTTGATGTAACTGGACACGAGCACATCGACGCGTTCATTACTGAACACGGAATAATACCACCGCAAGGAGTCTACCTTATTTTCACTGGTACAAAGCTAGACAAACAGTAGAAAGGCTCAAAAAGCTTAACCTACCGTGTTCTCTCGAAGAATCCTGAGGATGTAATTACAATGTCTCCTACTTCATCTGCGTCTGGTAAAAAAACAGCCAAGAAACTCGCAGACGTTGATGGCGAACTCTGCGGAGTATGTCAGGCCTGTGCCACTGTATGCCCGGTCAATGCCATAGAAGTCACAGAAGGCTATATCATAATTGTACCTGCAGCATGCACTGGCTGTGGAACCTGCGTTAAGGTATGTCCTGTAGGAGCCATTACACTCATAGATCGTTAACAAGCTGGGAATTCGAGGAGAAAGCGAATATGTCAGATCAAATTATTGTGGTGGGTGCTGGACCTGCTGGTTCATCCACTGCTGTTGGAGCCCTCCGTGCAGGTGCAAATGTGACGATTGTTGACAGAAAAACCAATGTAGGAATCCCTGTCCAATGTGGTGAAGCTATTGGGAAAACAGGACCCGGTGTTGCAGAAATCGATATACCAGAAGAATCAATTCGGGCCCCACTTCGAGGATTTCGTCTTTACAGTCCAGGGCAAATATCCGTTGATTATGCGACCGAAGAACCCAGTGGATTCACGATTGACCGACGTATCTTTGACAAAGAACTTTTTGCGCGAGCCACAGAAACCGGAGCTGAGAGCTTACTGGGAGCTCGAGTAATAGACATAACCCGATCAAACGGAACTGTTAATGGCGTAGTCGTGCGACACGAAGGGAAACGAAAAACTCTGAAGGCACAAATTGTCATCGGCGCTGATGGCGTGAACAGCCAAATCGCCCGGTTGACAGGTCTTCGCAAAGCCTATAAACCGGATGATATCGACTCCTGTTTTGGTTATGAGATGGCGAACTGTGACCTTGAGGTCACCGATTTAATGGAGTTCCTCCTTGGAAGTGAACTTTCTCCGCGGGGATATATCTGGATTTTTCCCAAAGGTGCTGGGCGCGCTAATGTAGGAATCGGAATTGGTGGAGGCGTAGAAACTAAAACCGCCAAAGAATACCTGGATCATTTTCTTAAACATCATGAAGTTGCAAAACAGCAATTAAGCAACGCTCGAGTCATCGAAACCAGAGTAGGCGCATTACCTGTTTGTGGACCGAACAAAACGAACGTCGTTGATGGCGCGCTATTAGTGGGCGATGCAGCAGGTCAAATTCACCCAATCACTGGTGGGGGAATGGGATATGCCATTGTCTGTGGAAGCATCGCGGGACGAGTTGCTGCTGAATGCCTTCAAAAAGAAACGGTTAGTGCTCAGCATTTACAAAAATACGAGAAAGAATGGCAAAAATTGTATGGGAGTGAATTTGACCAATCCCTCAAGCTCCGAGACCTTATCCTGCAAACCGCAGATGCGACTCTAGACAAGCTGGCCGAAATTGTGACTGGTGAATCAATCGTGCAAATGACTGCAGGTAAAAAAGTTAAAATCTTCATGAAAGCCATGGCGACTAAGGATCGCAAACTGATTGCTTTGATGCAAGAATTACGGAAACTTCGCATGGTTTAAGTAATTACTATTTAGTGTAAACAACTTTAAATCATCATTCTCCTCTCATAATCAAGGAATCGAGGTAAGCTATATGGCATCCTCAAACACAAGCTTAATCATCGGAATAATTGTTGGTTTTTTGGCTACATTAGGCATTGCCTACGGACTTATCTATGCAACAGTCTTGGCAATATTACCACTAAGCGGGCCCGGTCTGATTCCTCCCGCAACTGTAGCGACCTTTCTCACTGAACCTATCTTGAATCAACTTTTCATAATCTACAACGACGTGCTTCTCAATATCCTTGCTGTCTATATTTTGGCTCCCATTATTTGGCTCGTTGGTGGTCTTATTGCTGGTTTAATTGTCCGAGACATGATGAAAGGCGCTGCTGCAGGCCTTATCCTGGCAATGATTGCACCCTTTCTTTGCTATGGGCTAGACTTCCTTTTAGGTGGGCTTAATGGTGCACTTCTCCTCACATGGGTCCTCAACGGATTACTCGCCGGACTAATCACAGCCGTCGGAGGCGTCATTGGCGGAACCCTCACTTCGCAATTTGAGGCGCACTAGAACCACATTAATAAGCCAAAACTCAAAGGCTCCTACTATGCCTAGCCTTAGGAGTTCAAGGATTGCCCCCCTCGGACTTCTCATGGGTATTGGAACCGCAATTCTCATCTACCTTACTCAAGGTCACGTGCTCCAAAATCTTGTCTACAGCACATATCTTCCCCTCATCGACCCGCTTCAGTTGTATGAACTCGCATGGGTGATGGCAACAATCGATCTCTTACTCAATGTCTTCTTTCAATTCTCGCTTTTTCTTTGGTTAATTCTCACTATACTTATCGCCCTCACTATTCGAAATCTAAACATCACCATCTCTACTCTTAGCGCGGCAATTCTGTTACCTGCAGGAACGTGGCTTCTCTTTGCAATCAAATACATCTATTTGCCAGGTTTCTCTCTTGGGCTCTTGGTTAACTTCTTAATTTGGCAGACTTTCGTCCCTCTAGGTATCGTGTTAGGTCTTGCAACGCTCATTACACTCCCGTTTACAATTCAGCGCCATCAACAGCCTACTCCCTTGAAGGCTCCAACTCGAATAGAATCTATCTGTTCTAAATGTGGAGCCATGTATCGATCCGTTCCCTTAATTTGCGTCCAATGTCAAGGGGAGAATACGATTGTCGAGAAACATCATGATGACTTTTGAGTTTCACATAAATCATTTTATGGTAATCGCAATATTTTTGATATCGATTTGAGAAAAACTGTAACAGTTAAATTCTTGTATGAGATAATTTTGGTGCCGGATGCGGCAGTAACGCAGTTTTAAAACAACTTAAAACCTCATAGGCAGAATCCTCCCTAAGAGGCCTCAGGTCTGAGTCGTCCTCGCCCTCCAAAACATCCCTCCTCCCTCAACTGCCCTTCCGGCTTCATTTTTTAATAACAAGTGCGTGGTGAAATCAACTCAGGCTATGCAGATACAGGACTGGCTAGGATCCGGTTACTAATGGCGAACTCAAGCACTTCAACAATGGCATATTCTGGGAGTCCTAAAAGGAAAGCGATGGTCTTGACATCACGTTTTCCATCTACAAGAAAGAGGACATCTCGGGCATACGGGCCAAACTTGTCGTAAAGTGCACTCCCCACAGTTGAACCTGTATCAAGTGCTGCAAGTAAATCTTCGCCACCTTTGGGGATGAATCCCAGATCGATTCGTTCATCACTAGTTGATGAGGGTGGGGGTGGTGGGGGTGCAGCAACTTCTGTTGGTTCTGGTGGAGGTGGTTCCACTGGAGGGGGCATCGGCTCTGGTTCAAAACTTGTGGGTTGAGATTCAGGTGGAGGGATTGGCTCAGGAGAAGGTGGCGCAGGGGAGGGAGTTGTGGTTTCAGCGGGTTTTGCCTCAACCTTCGGTTGAGGTGTGGCAGGAGGGGTTTGAACGGGTGTCGGTGGTGGTTGAGGGGGAGGAACTGGTGGTGTTGTAGCAGGTTTAGGTTGGGTAGTAGGTGCTGGTTCTGCAGGTGCTTCTGGGATAGTTTTAATGATGTTTAAGTCAAGTTCCCGTAATGCCAAGAGCGTTGCTTTCGTTTTCACCACTGCAATACCTAATGATAGGTTGGGAGGAAATAGTACTGCCAAAAGCCAATTGCTACCAATTTTTGAGATTACTACAAGCCCAGCTTCGGTATTGACCGTAAGTTGGCTGATTTGTCCTTTGTAGAGGCTCACTGTTTGTTTAACCATAGCCTGTGTGTCAGGATCAAGGGTGCTTTGATAGATTTCATTTTCGGGAGAAATGATACAGAATGCTTTGACCATTCGGTCGAAACGAAGATTGTCAAGTGCACGCTGTACTTCCTCTGCCATTGCTAAGCCTATACCCCCGACTACGCAGTTGAGCTATACGGTACTTAGAATTAGCACTCTAAAATCTTTGCGCCATACTTCATTCGGTCATATTTATGTTGACTTTCTCCCCATTTTGTTCAACATAACCAAAACCCTTACGCTCTAATTGCACGATAGTGCCGGTTTCTAACCTCTTGAGGTGCTGTTCCCCAAGGCCGTTCACAATCTGCAGACTCTTGGGGTTATATTTTTCATTGATAAGGAGCACATCGGGAATTGACAGTTGTATTGGAATGGAATTGGAAGTGACCCACTGGATTTTCATTGATGCTTGTTTTAAAGAATCGCCAGCAAACGAGCAATTCAAAGTGTTGGGTGTCTTTCCTTCAACTTGGAGGTTGAATGCATGTTTCAACCGAAAAATATCGCCCTTGTTGAGTTGAATTGCGTCTTGTCCATCAATTAAGACTTGGTCTTCAATTGAAATCTGTCGGCTTCCCCGATCCTTGAAATCAGGGTGTAGTGGGATTTCAGCAACAAAAGGTCTAGCATCTTTAATTTTGACCGGTGTTGGTTGAGTAACGCAATAATAGCGATTAGCTATCGGGTCGGCAATTTTTCGATTAATTCCAAGTAGAACGGACCAATCAAGAATGGGTTGTGCTACACTAAGTCCTACTTCTCGAGTCATTTCGCGAATAGCTTCGGGTAAAATACCTCGACGACGAAGGGCGGAAATGGTTGTAAGACGAATATCGTCCCAACCACTAATCGTCTTTGATTCGATGAGCGGTCGAATCTTTCGTTTACTGACGGGGCTTCCTTCGATGGCAAAACGTGACCATTCCTGAATGATAGGTTGGGGGTATTCAAAGAGGTCGCGGATATAGGTCTGGAGTTCTCCTCTTGTGGCGAACTCGTTGCTTCGTAGAACATGGCTAATGCCATTTCGGTAATCTTCCAAGGCATTGGCGAAATCGTAAGTAGGCCAGAGTCGGTAACGATCACCTTGGATGGGGTGGGGGTAGTCGATGATTCGGAAGATGTTCGGATCCCGCATAACTGCGTTTGGGTGGGTCATATCAATTCGAAGTCGGCATACAATCTCGCCTTCAGCATACTGGCCTTCGAGGATTTTTTCCCAAATGTCTTGGTTTTCTACACTCTTTGTGTTGCGGTGTGGGCATTCGGTGCCCATTCTTCGGTGCTCGCTAATCCTTTCTGCTGGGCAAGCACAAAAATAGGCTTCATTGCGTTGGAGTAATTCTTTTGCGTGCCCGTAAAAATAGGGGATATCATCGGATACAGTAAGTTCTTCATCCCAGTCGATATCCATCCATTGGTATCCTTCTTTAAAGGCATCATAAAACTCTCGATGAACGTTTCTGGGGTTGGTGTCTTCAAAGCGAAGAATTACTTTTCCCTCATATTTTCGTGCATAATACCAGTTAATATAGCCTGCATACGCGTGACCAATATGTGGAAATCCACTGGGTTCGGGAGGTAATCGAGTAATAACCTTTCCTTGCACCGCATTTGGTAATGGTGGTAGCTCTCTAACTCGATGTTCCTTGGTCGTTTCGAGTAATTCTGGTGCAAGTGTTTTTAGCTCTGAGATTTGGACTGCAACGGACATCTGGTTGACTTGATTTACAATTTGATTTACTTGGGTGATTATATCCCTAGCTTTGGGTCGCAATTCAGGTTGTTCAGCTAGCAGTTTGCCAATAACCGCCTTTGCACTGGCCTTCCCATCAAATTTGATGGCATTGGCTAGTGCATATTTTCGAATGAGTTCCTGTGAGGCTGATTGGGTTTGGTCCTTCACGGGTTGTCGGCCTTCTTCATTCTACTGTGTTCAAAGCTAGGGGTGCCACTTATGCTTTTTGTGATGTGTTAGGAAGTCGATTCTCCTCCATAATCTGATGAATAACCTTTGGGTCCAGCGCTGCTAGCCAGGAGATCTTACCAACAGTATGGTGGACTCCTTGCTCTGACAGGATTTCTGTTATGATACTAACAACTTCCTGGACTGCGAGGTTCGTTGTGTCAATTTCAAAAATCTTATTTTGGCTATGCCGAGCTAATGCTTGGGAAGTACAGTCGCCAAGGATTTCTGCTTGGATATTTTCCAAGATTTTCTCTGAAGTCCATCCACGTTTAACTAATCTTTCTATGAGGATCAGCGGATGACACCGAAGAACAATTAGTACTTTCAGGAGTTTTCCAGGAACGACATCGGCAAAGTGTCCAATGATAATCGATTCTTTTTGTTGAGTCTGGAACAGATGATTGAGATAATCTTCAACTCTGTCGATGTCTGCTATGAGCGTTTCACGAAGCGGGTCCACACCCTGATGTAATTCGAACTCCTTGACTATCTGACCCAGTTCAAGGATTTCCACGTCTAGTTTCTGCGCTAATAGGGTGCCAACCTTGGATTTGCCCGTTCCAGGCGTTCCAGAGATTGCGATCACACAACCCACAGTCTATCACCCCATATCTCCAAAAGGTGAAATGAGTCATGTTGACAATTAACAAAATAACTGATAAGACTAATCCTTTATGCTCAAACCGGAAAAAAGGCATGAGTTTAAGCTAGGCGAGATTGGATTGGTTTAGAAGTTTTTCACGTTTATCGCGCTCATAATTCTCAAGGGCGGCTAATTCACGTTGTAGCCGAATTCGATGGGTTCCACTTGATATTGCAATAGCCTGGCGAAGGAGACGTTTCTCGCGGCGAATATCTCGATGGGGGCTCTCGTCAAATGGTCTTTGATTGCCGCGGAGGGATTCTAAACAATCAGTACTCACTGATTTTGCACCAGGTGTTTTATCCACAAATTTCTATTTAAAACAATAGAGGGTTATGTATAAGTGAAATGGAGTGTTTAGGTTCCATCTGATAACTGGTAGCGAGTTCCACGAGTAAAACTTTTCTTTCGAACTACCATCTTTTTGGTTATCAACGTGTCCAATGCAAATTGAACTCGGGCTTGTGTCCAACCAGTGGACACCATAATCTGCTCAATTGACACCTTCCCCTCTTTACGCGCTGCGATATCTAATATGGCTGCCTCATCCTCGCTGAGAAACTGACTGTGCAATCGTACCATGCGAGTGCCCTGAACCTCTGTGAACTGCACGGCTTTGTCCGCTTCTAATTGCTTTAACGCCTTTTCGAATTTCTTCCTTGATAATTTTCGATATTCATTCACATCATGAATCTCTGTATACAAATCTGCAACGGAAACCGTGGTGCTGGTAGGTTCGCCCACATGGCCTTGAGCAAGAAGGTATACGATATACTCCTGAAGCGTTTGAGGGACCTGGACTTCAATATGAAATTCTTCCTTAAGCTGTTGAAGACGGGTCTCTGAGTCTGAGAACAACTCTGATTTTACAGGACTATGACGATCAACGTTTTCAAGGCGAGCTTGAAGTTCCTTATCTTTAGTGGGGTCTTTAGCTACTATTTTATCTTTCAGTCGCTTACCATAGCGAGAGTAGGCTTCATCGAGGTCTTTTTCTTCAGAAGGCATTTCTGCATCTCCTACACATTTATTCATTATCCCTAACAAATGTCGGGCTTTTAAAATCTCGGAGCTGCTTAAGCTCCTTAAGGAAATCACTGCTATTGATTGAGGATTACCCAAAAGTGATTTCAATACTTACCCGATTAGCAGTTGACGCCACAAATCCGTAAACCATGAGATTACTTCTAAACAAAGATCACTTGAATCCTTAGCAATTACATCGATGATGGTTATAGACTGTGAATTTGGTTCATGATTTATAGGTTGGATTACAGATAATGTTCGTGGTCCAAAGGCATCTGGGGGTAAATTGTAGAATACTGTCTCATTATCTACACATATTTCGGGAAAACGAAATATGATATCTGTATAGTTTTTCTTCTGTTGCGTTAGATACGGAGTTACAATATCAATCTGGGCTTTGGGGAAGTGCATAGGTTGTTCAGCAACGATCCCCGTATAACCGGTTTGCATGAAGAATTCATTCTGTGGTGTTGTAAGATCTATGAGACAAAAAGACGAGTTTGTAAAAGAGGTCACATTCAAATCAAAAGCGTATCCCCACGACTGATTTTGTGACATCGAGGTCGTAATTGGATTTGCTTTAAATCCAATGTGGGTTTCATTGTCAATGTATGGGTTCAGCGGGGGGGTCACAAGGCTTCCGATGCGATAAACCTCGTGCACCGTCATATTTGCCAAAAGTGTCGTACCATTATAGACATTTTTCGGGAAGATAAGCATCGACTCACCCCAGTTATAGATATTGGTATCTTCCGTTTGCAAGGTGTTGAAGGTTACATTACAGTGGACAATTGTAGGAGTATTGTAGGGTATTGTATCATTTTCTGGTCGGATATCAAAGGTGAATGTATACATATCATCCATCGTATCGGTTTGTAGCCAAGCATTTTCGCTACTATTCAGAAGGTAATCCCAAAAGAGAGAATAATACCCTGACATGGTACTGTGTCCTCTAAGTGTGCGTCTTTCAAATTCAAATTGCATGTTTGGATGAATATTTTCCACAACATAACTGATACTATTCGCATCGATTTCAGGGGGGATATGGTAGGCATTCCCATAGTAGTCATAGAACACATAAGGATCAATTATTGTAAAATTCACATCGTCGTCGAAGGCCCGCGAAATGGTGAGGTTTAGTGGTTGTTCTCCTCCGAATGTTCCTCCAGCATAACGGCTTATCAGGTAATTAATTTCAACCTGACCTGATTCATTGATAAATACAAAAAAGGTGTCCTGCTGGAGAATATACAGTGCACCTTGGGTCGGCGGAATTGGCTCAGGCTCTGGTAGCAGATTGATATAAGCCCAAGCACTGCCCCCAATTATGATGGTAATTAGCGCGACAACCAGTCCTATCCGGACCCAACCTGGCATTCTACGGGGTCTTTGCCTTTCCTGGCGGTCTCGTTTCCGCTGGAGTTTTTCTGGTACTTTCTCGAGACGCTTTTGCTTTTGTTTCTTTCCTTTCCGTTGTCGACGTGACACCGCGAACAACCAACCTATCAGGCGAGACCGTCGATTATGTTTCCCGTATTTCAACCTTACGGCTTAGGCTACAAATTATGTAATGGTGGGTACAGGAGTAGGAGAAAATTTAAATGACCCACTGTGAACAGAGGTCGCGCCATCCACTTACATCCCATGAAAAAACGTGGTGATGCAAATGTCAGAGAAAGAAGAAGTGTCAGAAGAGCCTGAAGCTGAAGAACCAGAAAAGGAAGCTCCCCCAAGTGAACCTATTGAAGAAGTCCTCGATGAGGAGGATCAAGAACCCCTTGAAGAGGAAAAGCCCAAGAAAAAAGGCTCTAAGAAGCGTGCCAAGTTATCTGTTCTTCAAGCAGCTGTTTTAGAAACTATCCGCGAACGTCCTCAACGACCACGTGCCATCCAAACTATCATCAGAGGAACCGGTGGAGTGGATGTACCACGAAATGAAATTATCCGATCATTGAACGAGTTACAAGCTAAGGGGCTTGTTGAGAAAGTCACGACAAAAGCGTGGCAAGCAAAATAATGCTTCAAGGCTCTTGCTATTAACTACCGGCCTTTTAATTCAGCTAAAGCACGTTCGGCGATATTCATTGCTTTTTGGTATTTCTTCTCTGCCTTCTTTAATTCAGCTTCGAGTTTGTGAATTTGGGCTGTGAGTTTCGAATTGTCCTCACGAAGGTCATGCAGTTTTTGTTCTGCAGCTTGAAGCTCTGAACGTAACGCACTAACCTGTTGTGGCATCTGGCCACCATTTGCCCCCTCTGTCAATTGCTGAAACCGCTCAACGGCTGCTTTGATTCGTCCAGCAAAATCTGTTCGCAGCCGGATACGCCGTTTTTCCAACTCCTCAAGGGTCTGTTTTTCCGCAAAATCAAGCGGGTTAAAACCCGTTGCTCCATGAGTGGTTTCTCGGCTTCGCACATCTACAAAAACAGGCACTTCAACAGCATCACCTGCCACAACAACCTGACCTGTATCTAAGCGTTGAATGTCTTCTGCCCATTCTTTCGAAAGTCCTTCAGTGCTGGAGACGGTGATATCAACGTCCCGAATATCAGTGAGCTGGTGGATAATCCAGGTGCCAACTTGGCTCCTGACGGTGGTATCTAGGAGTTGTGGTTTCTGGGTAATTACAACTAAGTTAGCTGCGAATTTGCGTCCTTCTTGCGCGAATAAGCGCATCATACCCGTGGTGGCTGCTTTTCCACGATTCGGAGCGAGGGTATGGGCTTCATCTACAAAACAATAGAAGGGAGGGATTTCTCGATTAACAGCCGCATGATACAAATCGCTAAGGATTTCCTGTGAAAGAGCCTCCTGAACACCTAAATCAAGACCTCGAAAGTTGATGATAGTTCCCTGTCCTGATACAACTAAATCCTTAGGATGTGTTCCGAGGAGCGCTTCAATAGGTAGATCTGCTCCTGGATTGGCATGCAAGTCTGCAAACTCGATAACACTCATCTCATAGCTACGTGGTTCTACCTCAAAGCGTTCACTTCCTACTTCGGCAGGAATTTTTAGACTCGAATACTCTCCATGCCGGTCAAGTACTACTATCGGGATGCCTTTTTTGAGAAATTCTTCCATAATTACCGCGGTCGTATAGCTTTTCCCACTGCCAGTCTTTCCCACTACAAAGAGACGACCTAGCCGTTGTACAGGTAATTGAACTGGTATAGTATTTCCTGAGATTTGACCAACATAGGTTCCCTCCTCGAGAGGAATATCGATCCCCAATGCTTCACTCACTGTACGTGGTGTAGCCTTATAGATCATCATTTCAGGATTGAACGGGGTTCGAGGCATGGGTCCGATAACACTGCATTGTCCTAAGGTTGACCTCTTCTCACGTGTCAATTCTTTACAGAGAAGTAAATACTCCTCTCCTCGGTGATTTATTGATAGAAAGTCATTTCGACCCACTTCTCCCTGCTTCAACACGCGTATTCTAAGCGTATGTGTCGTAGTTTTCCCTACAATTTCAGCGACGGGCTCGATTTGAACCGTTTCCGGAGATTCTGATTCCTCTTCATTTTCGAAGGTGTCTGGTTCTTTTTGAGGTGGGTCAGAAAACATTATCATAACCTCGCGTGTGTATTGCCTTTGAAAGCACACCCTTATAGACTTCCCGTGTCTCTCCTATTCGAAAAATAAGCAGTAATTTTCCCGTAGTATCGATGAGTTTCAATAGTCACATGCTTTTTTGAATCATCAAGACCCAATTCTGGTTTGGTTTCAGAGCTAACAGAACACTTTTTTCCTCTTCCACTACAGTCTGTAAGAGGGTCCTGCCGTGTCAACAGAGATTCCTGTCGGGGAACTTTCACCGAGTCTAGCCTTTGGGGCTGCTTACTTTTGCATCTCATCAATTGGAACTCGACTAATCAATATCGCCGAAACCTATACTGAAGAAGGCTTCTTCGGCACTGCAACTGTTTCTTTCCGCATGCCCAGTACAAAGGATCGACTTGAAGTAACTTTACTTGTCGATTCAAAAACACCTACAATCAAAATGGACATCACTGGTGGTGATAAAGCAAAGCGCTCTGAATATCTCGATGAAATTGCCAATCGAATCACAGAAACTCTAGAACGATTTAGTAGTGTACCAGGTGTCAAACTCTCCCATGCCTCAAAAGCCGTTGTTGTCGAACGTAAAATCGATGAAGCCCTCAACCAGCTCCTTACCGACCCGGATTACCGAAAAGTCTATGTCCAAGTCGCTGATGCTCGTGAACGCTTAATTCGCATCGGTGGGGATTTCCAACCCGCCACTCTCGAAATGAGCGCCATCCTTGAACCTCTCGCGGGGAAGACGGGACAAATCCCTGAAGATAATCGTGAAGATCTCGCTCTAAATTTACTTCGCTGGAAGAAAGAGATCAAAAAAGTCGTCAACCAACTAACCAGTGAAAATGATAACGAGGACTAAAGTCAGTCCTTACTAAGCGCCATAGCGCCATTTGTCTACTTTCTTATCTTGTTTTGTCTGTTTTTTGTAGATTTTGTAATGTTTCTGGCATAAGTAAAAGCGACGTGCCCGATCATCATCAAACGCTGCACCGGCAGCTTGTAATGCTTCACGGACCTTATCTGCAGTAAGAGAACGGGTTGCCTTCTCATCGCATCCTTTCACACTACAGACCGTACCCTGCTTCACTTTTCCCAAACCATTCACACTCCTTTAATCATATTCAGCTTTGACTGAGTCATGACCACATTTTGCTACACAATCGAGGCAGAGAATGCATTCGGAGTCATGGATCGGACCAAAGGGCTTGGCCATTACATCGATACCGACGGGGCAGGCTTGTTTGCATCGAGGGGAATCGCAGGCTGGACCAAGGCATTCGGTGGCGCTGCGGCTGACAGTGAGGAAGCTAAATTGGCCAACCAGACCCATCATGGCGCCAGCAGGGCAAATATAACGACAGTAGGGACGGGTCATGAAGAGTGCAACAAGGAGCACCACTGCTAAGAATCCTAATCGAAAATACATCGGAAAACCCCAGGCGAGGAAAGGGGGATTCCATTCAGTGAGGATAGGGGAAATCACACCATAGAGGTACAAGTAGGGGAGAATCACGAAGAAGGTGCTTGAAGGGTTAATGGTGGTCCATATTGCGGTGGCGAATTCGAGATTTATTGCACCTCGAAGAGCTGCATCCACTCCTAAAAATGTCGATATCCCAAGCCACGCAACAAAGAAAAGGATAACAAATAGTATCACGTATTTTACACTTTTGAGACGGCGGTCCCACTGCTTGGAGGGGTATCGTTTGCGGATTGGAGTCAAGGCGAATAAGTCTTGAACAAAGCCAAAGGGGCAAATCCATCCGCAGAAGCTTCGTCCAATGAGTATCGGTACAATAAGGATGACACCAACTGCAATGTAGGGGAATATGCCCTGTTGTCCCAAAAACTGGATTATTTCAAAATACCCAGTGCCAGTGCCTTGGGCAATGCCTTGTGGCATATCGAATGGAAGTGGAATGTATCCAAAGATGGGTATAAGCCAGGCAACACCGGAGAAGATGGTCCCCACAAGGGGGTCATAGCCCAACACAAAAACAATGCCCGCATAGAAGAGCACAAGAAAAGCGGAAAGCTGAACAATAAATCGGATGATGCGTATTGCAAGAAGTTCTTCAAAGGCTTTGCTCACCCAATAGTGCAGGGTTTTATAGGGACGGGTTTTTTCAAGGAGGGTCTTTTTCCACCGTGATAGGGGTCGTCCTAGTCTATCCCAGATTCGTTCATAATCTTCTTCTGGTTCGGGTTCAGTTGTTGGATCACTCATAGTAAAAATCCCCTTAGGGTGGTCGTGGGAAGAAGGGTGCATAGGCATCGGAAAAGACTTGGAGCCATGAGCGGACAATCTCATGTTGACCGAGTGCAATTCCAAAGGCAAGTGCGGCTAATCCTACGCATAAGATGGCTATAGCGATGACTCGTCGGTTCATCCGAAATGACCTCCGGTGAGAGGTTCAGAATTACACTGCCGTATAAAATGTTTTGTGTTTGGGTGGAAATTGCCCACAAGGAGGAACGGTACCTAAAAGTCCCGAAGTACCTCTTCAAAGATTTCTACTTGGTGGCCGAGGATTTTCGAGCGCTTTTGTAGGGTTTCTTTCCGCGATTTGAAATCAACCTCTTTCACTTCACCAACTGAATGACGGGCATCCAATAACGAAAGCTCATCACGAACTGCCTTGTATTGGGCTTTCAGTAATGCAAGCCACTCGCGAGCCAACACAACTTTTTCTTGGTATTGCACATCTGCCTCAGTCATTCCCTGCTCATACTCATCTTTTAGCCGGAGATAAACGCTCTCCCGGACCTTTCCACTTTCTTTGAGCCCTTCAAGCTTCTCAGTTCGCTCTTTCAAACGCAGCCTTTCTTTTCCTGCCTTCTCAAAATCGAATTCTTTGACTTTAGACTTAAGCTTCTTCTCTTTCGACTTTAAGGATTTTATCTGCTTTTGAAGGGGCTTGATTTCATTTTCCAACTCGGCGATTGACCGATCCCCTTTCTCTAATTCCTTCTCAAGTCTTTCGACTTCATCAAGCAGCTCTGACTCTTCTTCTTCAATTCCCATTAACTCGGATCGGATTTCTAACTGGGCCAATACTTCCGCAGGCACCTCTGTTACTGGCGCTCGATCAGAAACAGCGGCAGGAGCTGCACGCCCAGAGGTCACTGGACGTGATATTGGTGTTGAAACGGGTGCACCGAGCTTCGAGCCACAATATTTACAGAATTTAGCCGAATCCTTCACCGATTGCCCGCAATTAGGACAGATACGTGACATACACTCACCTGCCGAATCCCTTGTAATTTCACGCCTAAAATCCTTCGCCAACTGACATTTTCAACAGACGAACTCCGCAATGTCCGTAAAGTATTTTCCCCTGAACTAAGAACCAATACATGAAGGGATAGGAACATGCAATTCGATTTATTCTATTTCCTCCAAGCCTATTGGTGGCTCATCGTCATTCTAATCTTCGTCATCATCCTGCTTCTCATTGTTCCTTTCATCCGCGTCCTCAAAGAATATGAACGTGCTGTCATTTTCCGCCTCGGACACGCCATTCCAGGTGTTAAGGGCCCTGGTGTGATCTTTCTCATCCCCATCCTCGATAAAATGGTGCGAGTTGACCTCCGCGAACAATTCTTCGAAATCGAACACCAACGATGCATCACCAGCGACAATGCCCCCGTCGACATCGACCTCCTTATCTACCATCGCGTTGTCAATGCCCGTGACAGCGTCCTGCGAATCCGCGACTTCAGCGGCGCCGCCCTCGGAATCAGCCAAACGACGCTCCGCGCCGTCGTCGGTGACATCACCCTCGATGACGTCCTAGCTAAACGCGAATACATCAATAGTGTCCTCCGCGAGAAACTAGATGAAAACACAGAGCCTTGGGGTGTGAAGGTTACAAAAGTCGAGATTCGCGAGATTCTTCCACCAACCAAGGTGAACGAAGCAATGATCATGCAGATGGAGGCTGAAAGGCGACGAC
>JABXGX010000038.1 GCA_016550405.1 archaeon
CCTGGGATTGTGGAATTCCTTCTATGACATCCTCTTGCCAAGCCGGAATCCTTCATGGGAACAACGATGATATCCCCGCATTTCGCTGGTATATTAAGACCGATGATCGCATGCTAACCTCCAATCACCAGCCAGATGCCCAATTCATCGATAAACGCGCATCAGATGGGAAAGGCATTCTTCGCAATGGGGGTTCAAGCGTGAGTAATTTGGTTAGCGGAGATGCTACTTACTCGTTCTTCACGATGTCAACCCTCTCCGAACCAGATGTTCAAGCAGCCAAACGACGCAGTGAAGACCTCTACTACTACCTTGTGAATCCGTGGGCTATGAATCGCAGCATTATCTATACCATTTGGGATCTCCTTGTCGAAATTGGGCAAATCATCAAACAAACTCTCATGCGACGAAAGCCTCGCTTGAACAGATTGCACAAATTCTACCCTGGAGTCCGGGCTGCTACTAATATATTCATGCGCGACATTTCCGCCTCAATGGTCATCACTAATATCACCCGAGGTGTTCCCGGGATCTATGTGACCTTCCTTGGGTATGACGAAATTGCTCATCACTCGGGACCAATGACCACCGATGCCCTCAAATCCCTTCGGGGGCTTGATAAACAAATTCGTCGTGTTCTGCATGCCATCGAGAATGTCGCCCCACGACCATACAACCTCTTCATCCTCTCTGATCATGGTCAATCCACGGGTTGGACCTTCAAACAGCGGTATGATATGCCCCTTAAGGAGCTCATAGCTAACCTCCTCGAAGGAAAACTTTCCGTCGGAGAAATCGAAGCCATTGACGCCCACGTTGGCTATGTGGGTGGACTGGTCGATGACCTTAATGCTGGGCAAGAGAAAATCGAAGGAAATGGAACGAAAAATCCCCTACGGCACTTCTATCGGAACAAGACACAGGAAGACAAAGTCGATACTGGGGAGCATCTGAAAGACGATGATGTGATTGTTTGTGCCTCTGGTAACCTCGCCCAAATTTATTTCAAGACACAAAACACGCGTCTTACTTTACAAGATTTCGAAAAGACTGTCCCTGGCTTTGTATCGAAACTTGTTGCGCATGAAGGCGTCGGCTTTGTCATAGTCCTCGATGCTAATCGCGGTCCCGTGCTTCTTGGAAAGGGAGGTGCTGTAGAACTACGAACAGGTGAAGTTGATGGCACAAACCCCCTCCTTCCCTATGGTCGAGAAGAAATCCGAGTGAAACAGCTTTTACGACTCGCCGAGTTCCCCAGTGCAGGGGACCTTACAGTTGTCAGTCCTGTATACCCTGATGGCTCGGTGGCGGCTTATGAAGAACTAATTGGCAATCATGGTGGTGTAGGAGGCAATCAAACTCATGCAATTCTGGTGCATCCCAAAGAGATCAAAGTCGATGGTGCAAGCATTACAAATGCTGAACAGATCTATAATATCCTAAATCAAGGGCGCTCTGACAAGTAGTTCATTCTCTCATAGCAAACATAGGCATTTATCAACGGGAAACACCTAGTCACAGTTATGAGTGAATCATCCGCCGATTGCATTTTCTGTAAAATTGTGGCAAAAGAAATTCCAGCAAATGTGGTCTATGAGGACGGCGAAATCATTGCCTTCTTAGACATCAGACCTATCAATCCCGGCCATACTCTCGTCATTCCGAAGGCTCATACTGCCAATCTGAAGGAATTGGACTCCCAACTAGGTGGGCGACTCTTCCAAGTTGCAGGACAGATTGCAGCAGCTCTTCGGAAATCAGGGCTTCGGTGTGAGGGAATTAATGTCTGGCTTGCGGATGGAAAGGCTGCGTTCCAAGAAGTCCCCCATATTCATATCCACGTAATTCCACGATTCGAGGGTGATGGATTACGACTTCAAGTTGGTCCCGATTATGGGAAGACACCACCTGATGAGAAGATGCAACAACAAGCCGAGAAAATCCGCCAAGCCCTCAAAAGCCTTTAAAGCTAACGTCTGCCTTGAAACGAAGCCTCAAATACCTGAACTGATGGATAAACCAAAGGACGAACCGAGGTCATATGAACCATGAAACCCCACGGAACGGCTTTCCTCATCCTTTCAGTTCTTTTAACAGGTCTAATCACTTCAACAATGTTCACAGCCCACCAACCACTTCTCTTAGAAGCAAGCACAATGGCCCTTGGCGAGCCTTGGGGAGTACTTTGGACGCGCCCTCAAAATGACGGTTTTGCTGCTACGGCATTCACAACTGGCGCAGTCTTTGTTGCGGGAACTAGCCACAATTTAGCTGATATTGTGAACGAGAATATTCTTCTTGTAAAATACTCGACCGAGGGAGAACAATTTTGGAACCTAACTTGGAATACCCCAGTTGATGAAGCCACCTATGCCTTAGCCACCTCAGATGATGCGCTATATTTAGCTGGAAAAACCACCACAGGTCCCTATGGAATAAATGGGCTTCTCCTAAAATTAGATTTCAACGGGAACCAATTATGGAATGTCTCCTTTGGAAATTTCTCCTCTGAATGGTTTACCAGCGTCGCAATCGGATTAGATGGAGTCTACGTTGGGGGAATTTTGCAGCGATCAAGTACCAACGATGCGGATGCGCTTATCGCCAAATTTAATTTTGACGGAACAGAGCTCTGGTCCGAAGCATGGGATCTAGCAGATGTTGATCGCAGTTTCGGAATTGCTGTGGGAGACGATGGTGTTTATCTCGTGGGCGATTATGGTAGTCTTTGGGATGGATCAAGCAACAACGCCTTCCTCGCCAAATACTCATTCACAGGTATTCAAGTATGGAATACAACTTGGGGTGCCGGTCAAAAGGACCTTGCACGTGCAGTTACTGTATGCAATGAAAGTGTGTACGTCACCGGTTCTTCCCTATCTTATAGCACCACTACTACTGGTGCCCTTTTTCTGCGCAAATACAATAGCACCAATTCCCTGCTCTGGGAGACGGTCAAGAATACAGGATTAAACCACGAAGGGCTTGGCCTTTTTGCCACTGAAGACACGGTCTTTGTTGGAGCTCATTATGAAGATTCTGTCGCAGGATATCGAGCTAATCTACTCAACTTCAACAGCACCGGGGAGTTCAATTGGGAGCGAGCATGGGGCGGTGCTGGTCCCTGTCAACCTTTCGGGTTTACCACAGGTGTCAACACTCACTATTTCGCCGGCACAACTATGGGTTGGCTGGGCGACACAACGAATGGATTCCTAGTCAAGTTCGGGTTTGATGGTGAAACCAGTCCGGGACCAGTGGAATTACTTCCCCCAACAATCCTGAATCCATATGGTACACTTATCATTTCATGGGCCCAAGCCTACGACGGGGATGGCACAATCGATGGATATGAACTCCAAATGGATACAACCCCCCTCTTTGATATCCCTGACCGAACATGGAATGAAAATGCCACGAATCAACTTCTCTCCAATCCTCCAATAGGCACCTACTATTTTCGCGTTCGTGCTCGTGATAACTCAAACCTACTGGGACCTTGGAGTAATACTATCACTGTGACAATATCACTCATCCCGCCAACTCTCTTTAATCCCTGGCTCGCCCCAATGGTCCTCCTGCTCGGGTCTTTAATCCTGATAGCATTACTAATGTGCATCTTCATTCGACGAAGACGTCTACAATGAGTCGAACTTCTCCTTTGACCGGAAGAAGAAAAAAAATCTGATAACAATGGCGAGAAGAGCAAGTTCCATTTTGAGACCATTTATCAGGAATAATGCCAAGTTGAAGAAGAACTTTATCAAGATCTGTTCCAAGGACGAGGATAAGAACAACAAAAAGCACTGTTGTATACCAGAGTCAGTTTGGATATGCCGTTTGTGAATAGCTGTAAATCGTCTTGAGAAGCCCAGTAAAGATCAGGAGTACACCAAGAAATACTACAAAGGTTTCGAGGAACACGAAAGGAAAGAACACGATTGCTATACAAGGATTATCGCGATAATTCCGATGATGATGTTTGTCCATTTGAACCAGATGGACATTGATTTTGTAGTCGACTCAGACATTATTTAAAGCCTTAGTCAGTGCCTGCTCTATATCCGCTATAACTACTGTGTGAATTACACAGGCTCAATCCATTCTAGGACTAAAGGAAAGAGAGAAAGTCAGCCACCCCATAAGGAGCGACTGAGAATCATCATGTATCCATCCCATCTATGGCTGTTACACGGAACGATATCCAGTAAGTCCTTGGATGAGGGAATCGAGTCCAATGATGACAAGGGCGAAGGCGATGATGTAGAGGGTAATCCAGATCCCCAGGCCAAAGTACAGGAAGTTGACTATGCCAAGGATAATCAAGATGAACCCGAAGACGATGTGAAGGATTCGGCGAGTAGATGTGTTTGTCTTCACGAACAAGCCGGTCATGATTTGGTCAACGCCAATCAAGAGAAGTGCGGTTAGGATCAGAATGTTTAGCCAGGCATCACCAAAGCCGGGAACAAGAATCACGGGAAGACCAAGGAAGATCAGTGCGAGTCCAATGATGATGCTTAATGCCTGCTGCCATAACGGGAACTGGGCATATGTGACTCCTCCATACATTCGGATACTCACTTTCACCAGATAGATTAACCCTAAGATTACAATGCCCCATGCGACCCAGACATCAGGATAAAAAATCACTGAGACACCAACGATGAAAGCGATGATGCCCATAAAGAAGTTCAGCCAACGAAGCCAAGATGGTAACCTAACTTCCGTCATAACGAATCAGCTCTCTTGCCGCCATCCCCCAGTTCTCCTATAAAAGCTGTCCTCTTATCCTTGATTTAAGCTGGCACAAGCTAAATAGTACTTTTCTCTTTAAATTTCACAAGACGGAACTAAGCCTTCCATGAACTCCATCAAAAAGGCTGCAGATATTATTAAGAGGGCAAACTACCTTGTTGCTCTAACAGGAGCAGGGATATCCCAAGAACAACAAGAATTCTCTGATTTTTTGAATATAAAAAAATTATGTGTACGGTCCTTTTCGTTCGATTAATTGTTCGTGCGTTAAGCATTGTTCGAACTTAAATGTGGTTAACCAAAAATTGCACTAATAAATCGGAGCTCTGTTAGTCATTCGAAATGCCTTCTCTGCTATATAGAACTTTATTCATTTCCCAATCTTCCGCGAAATCCCTAATTATCCCTAAATAAGTCTAATAAGTAGAAACCTCGTTACTTTTGGAAGGGGGTACTCAAATGGATGAAAAAGTCACGTTTCATGATAGAGATATTCTCTCTGGAAAAATCGATCCTGATAAGATTCAATCACGGTATGTCTTTGTTCATGCTGAAGGTCTTAAACACATCGCACCAGCTAACCCCATTAAGGCAGCAAATCTGATGGCAAAATATGGTTGGAAGGTTGTGGGAATCACTAGTTGGGGTGTCCTCTTAGAGAGAGAATAGATTGAAAATTTTCAAATATCTTCTTCATCAGTTCTTCTATTCTTTATTATTATGTAATATGGGAGTATTCAGTCCTCACATTAGTGTCATGGAGAAAACGCAAGAACTGAAGAAATACCTTTTTTCCCTTTATTCTATTCTTCAGGATTGTCTTTGTGTTCCAAAGAATCGAACACCCCCACCTTCCGTGGAAAAGATGGTCTATGGAAACAATTCAATGCCATGGAGCTTGCTACGCCGGACGCTTTTAACCGAAATCCCCAACTCGACCAGTTATTCTGACTGGATACACCACATAATTGGGTACTCGGTGGAACACCGACTAATGACACCTAATCGAGTAATCTCCGCAAGAAAAGGTAAATACAAATCAATCCTTTCGGGTTTAAGACCGGTTTCCTGAGCCAATTTGTCAACAGATTTGGTTTCATCTGATAAATTAGAGAGAATCAGTACAGCGTCCTCGAGAAATGCTTTGCGAAATCGCTCATACACCACTTTCGTCTCTGGACTATGAATCATCCACCCCTCCTCCTTGGCTTCAACGCGACCAAAGCCTGTCAAATAAGCAAGTATGTCTGACACCTCTGTGGAATCAAAACTACACATCCCCGTAGCGGACCGAATCTCCGAAATCCCCACTTCCCCCTTTGCCACTAAATCGACGATAATCTGCATATTCTTGAAAGGGAATGCTTCTAGCGGATTCAATTACTACCCAGCTCCTTTTTTATTCGCAACCTGTTGAACTTGTAAGAAAAGCGCTTCCCTTTCACTACCATGCTTCGAATTAGCGAATATTGGCAAGGAATGTCTAATCCTTGGTGTGCTTCTGCTGCCGTTTTTTTCGGCGGCGAATCCAAAGGTAAAGGATTACAATGATGAGTATTAGGAGAATGAGTAACACAATTGGCCAATTTAATAAAACAAGGTTCCTTATGTGATACAAGGGGTCATATGGCGCTTGGCTCGCCCGAGATATAGTAATCTCAACGCCACTAATTATATTTCTCCCAACAAAACCTGTTATGACATATGTTCGTTGGAAATTCGAGATAGAAACATCATCCGGTGTTAAGAATTCTAATGTCGGGTGTTCTCCCAAAGTAGACGGGCCTTCAGAATCTCCTGGACGAGAGAGGTCAGCAATCCATTCAGTATCAATATTTTGATTAGTGCTCCAATTTAAATCCAAACGAGGAACTTCTTGGTATAATGGGATATTAATTGTGCCTGTATTGTGAGCGCGTGGTCCAATGAACAAAGTCTGATAATTCTCAACTCCAATATTGTTGTTCGGATTCAAATCATTAGGGTGGTTAATTGTTACTCGAATGCACACATTCATCTCTTCGGAAATTGTGAAGGCTGCAAAAAACATCGTTTTGTCATTTCCAAGCACTGTAAGCGGGATTGATTCTGTGATTTTTATCCATTCAGTCTGCCCTATTCCCCATTGACTCCACTCGAAAAGCACCGTCGTGCCATGCGCATCTTCGGGAGAGATGTTATACACATCGGCTTCTATCGTATACCGCCCTATAGGAACCATTCCATAAGTACCGACAGGAATCGGAGAGCCAATATTCATCAACCGGATACACGGATTATTCCACCGCGGATTCGTATCCTGCCCTGAACCCACAGGATTCAGATACCAGGTTGACTCATCCCATTGGGAATAAATCGCTAAATCTGGACGATTATCCCATCGACCAAAAGCAAATGTGGCGCACCGATCCGATTGGTAGGCCACGATAGTTTCTTGAGGGGTGGTACCAGAAGGAACAGAAATCTGCTCGTCAAAAGATGAACCCTGAATACTGAATGTAAAGAGTTCTCTGAGCACTCCGAAATCAATTTTTACTTCTTCTTGTGGATTGAAATTCTCACCATGCACAATTAGAGGTGTGTTTGTCACCCCATCCTTTGGTGTGACTGTTATCCATGCTTCTTGTGAACACACAGCTATTTCGTTCTGATATGGGATGAAATCTTTGTGAGTGACAGTAATCGTCAGTACCTCGCTTTGGGTTGGAGTAATCTTGCATTCAGCTACTCCATCTCGATTAGTATAGAAAACCTCGTGGACGGTTTCACCATGCACACAGACCTTAGCTGATTGAACCATGAGCTCAGGATCCTGCGAGGAAGCAACGGTTACCCAAAATGACTGAGGTCCACCAAAACCGATATGTTGATTATATGAAACCAAAAGCTCATCTGGCTTTTGAGTATAGATAGTTAATTCTGGATCTCCAAAGAGATGGTACAATTCAAAGGCTAACTGTGTGAGAGGTGATTCCAGATTGAAGGCGCTGAAACACATCATCTTACCGTACCACATCATTTGACCAAGGTTCAAGTGTCTTCCCACTGAATATTCCTGATTGAACCCATCCCATAATGCATCAATCATTCCAAGCAGAAAGAATTTGTTGGACTTTAATTCTGAACAGCGAGTCGAACCAACAACGGCAATAGCCCCCTTATCATTTCCCAAACGTGTGGCTAATTCACAGAACCCATCGATATTTACATTCCCAATAGGATTTGTATCATCATAGTAATCTCGGTATATACCTTCGGTTGACTCAATATCAGTTTCTCCATCAAACCATCCAGTGTTACACGCTAAGCTAAGAACGAGAGGCCATTCATGGTATCCCACTGAAAATTCTTCAAAGTGCTCTTTATAAAATGGGGGATTCCACCAGCCGTCAAATGTAGGTTGAGGACCGTGAAAGGCATAGTAATTATTGGCATCGCCATGACCATAATAATACACTAGAGTATTTCC
>JABXGX010000039.1 GCA_016550405.1 archaeon
AGTTTAACCTGATTTTCACCAGCTGGTCCAATACAGGCGACTTGAGCTTTGCTATCTGTTTCTTCAAGAAGTTGCTCAGTGGTAGGACTCACTTCCTTGCCCCAGATATCTTTTGCAGATCGAAACTCAAGTGCACCATTATCAATCCACAAGTAAGTAGGTGATGGTGCTCGTCCTTCCAAAATCAAGGCAGCATATCCTGCTTTACGAAGCTGAGGACCAAAATGCCCACCACAATTTGAATCAAACATCGTCCCAGTTAATGGAGACTTGGTAACGGCTGCAAATCGTCCTGCTGTTGGAACCGAGGTCGCCGTTAATGGACCGACTGCAAACACCAATAGATTATCTGGAGCAAAAGGAGAAATGGACGGATCAACGTGATCATATACTAATTTCACTCCGAGCCCACGTCCACCAAGATAATGTGAAAAGAGTTCTTTCGACAAAGGTTGTTCTTTCACTTTCTGATTAGTGAGTGAAACCCACAGCAACTTGGAATCCATATATGTTTCATTTATTTCTGCAGACATTTGACAGCCCCCTTAGTCATTGAAGATATTTTGATCGCGATGCGGGCATGTGACACATCGCTGTTTATACCAAAGATACACCTCTTTAGGTTGCTTGGCTAAGCTAGCTTGACGGCTCGGGCAGGTCCAGCAGGGTTTATCCGGTTCGAGGAAGGAATCACTATACCCTGCCCATCGAAAGCCTTCAACAATAGCCACTCCCGAACTGGTTCCGAGACGAGTTGCCCCCGCATCAATCATTCGCAAAGCATCCTTGAAAGACCGAATTCCCCCCGCTGCTTTCACTCCCATTTTCGTTCCAACGGTTTCTCGCATTAATCGAACATCATAGGGAGTAGCGCCCATGGGACCAAAGCCTGTCGATGTCTTGACAAAATGTGCCCCAGCCTCCTTACAGAGGAGACAAGCTTGCCGTTTTTCATCATCAATTAAGAAACCTGTTTCAAGAATTACTTTCACAACAGCACCGTCAGCAGCGCTAACAACACTTTCAATATCCGATTGAACTAGAGAATAGTTTTGTTCTTTCAAAGCTCCGATATTGATAACCATATCAATTTCCTGAGCACCTTTGGCTATGGCTTCCTTGGTCTCATAGGCTTTTACTTCAGAGAAGGTAGCGCCCAGAGGAAATCCAACGACAACACACACATTCACAGGTGAGTCCTGTAATAATTCGGCAGCATATGCCGTGTGGACGGGATTAATACACACTGAGGCAAACTCATAGGCGAGAGCCTCTTCGCAGAGCTCTTTAATTTTAGACTGTTTCGTCTCTGGCTTTAGCCGAGTATGGTCGATGAATTTAGCCAACTCTTCGACTGTTAAGTTCATCTTAAACACTCCGTTACATCTGAATTGTCCACTCATGTGGGATAAACTTGTTTCTTCTTGAAAAAGCTGTAATTCCGGTAAATGGTGCGTGCTGAAAAAAACTTATCTAGTTAATCAGGTGAATTCGTGGCAGGTGCCTTATTATGGATTCTCGACGAACCAAACTATTACAATCCCTTGTTGATTCCTTTGGACCAAGTGGCTTTGAACGCGAAGCTTCTGCCCTTGTTGCTAAGGCAATGCGCCCAATCGCAGATGAGATCACCATTGACAAGCTCGGAAGCGTTCAATTCATCAAGAAGGGAACAGCAGATAAACCACGTATCCTTCTTGCTGGCCATGTAGACGAAGTTGGTTTCATCGTCTCTGGAATTACAAAGGAGGGATTCCTCAAAGTTAACCCGTTGGGCGGCTGGTGGAGCCAGGTCGTGCTAGCCCAAAAAGTGATTATCCGAACACGAAGCAACAACCGAATTTTCGGCGTTTTTGGGGCTAAGCCACCCCACATCCTCTCGCCTGACGAACGGAAAAAAGTCGTTGAACTTCAAGATATGTTCATCGATGTTGGTGCATCCTCCGAAGATGATATCAAAGAGATGGGAATTCAGGTTGGAGATCCCATTATACCCGACACATCATTTCAGCTGATTCGGAACGGTAAATTGGCCGCAGCCAAAGCATTCGATGATCGCCTTGGTGCGTTCATTGCAATGGAAGTCATCTACCAATTAAAGAAAGACAATATCAGTCATCCAAACACCGTTGTTGGAGCGGCGACTGTGCAAGAAGAGGTTGGTCTCCGTGGAGCACGTACAACCGCCCATCTCATTGAACCTGATGTTGGATTTGCCTTGGAGGTAGATCTTGCTGGGGACATGCCTGGAATCAAACCAGAACAAGCCGCAACAAAACTCGGTGAAGGCCCGGCTATTTGTACAATGGATCGATCAATGATCCCGAATCAGCCACTTCTTGAATTTGTAATCAATACCGCGAAAAAGGAGAAAATTCCTTATCAGTTATCTCAAATGTACGGTGGTGGAACAGATGCGGGAATCATTCACCTAGATAGGACTGGGTGTCCAAGCTTAGTCATCGGAGTGCCAACACGGCATATTCATAGTCATGTAGGAATCCTCAATTTGGAGGACATAGAAAAGACGATCAACCTTCTTGTTGCCATTGTTAAAGGATTGGATAAAAAGACAGTAAAAAGTTTCACAGAACTTTAGTGAATACTCATCACTCTGTAGAGTGGAGTAGTATTACCATGGCAATTGAATTGATCATCTTTGACTTAGATGGCACCTTGGTTACAGCTGAAATCGATTTTCAGGCCATGCGTAATGCGATTCGAGACCTTCTTAGGGAACATGACTTTCCCACAGAAGTTCTACCAATGAATACCACCCAAGACCTACTTCGAAGTGCTTTTGCTTATGCCGGTGAAAGGGGATCTAGTCCAGTTGAAATCAGTAAACTACGCGATGAAGTATATGAAGAAGCCGTGAAATATGAATGGGAAGGCGCTAAAAAAGCTCAAATTGTGCCAGGCGCCCTAGACACATTACAACATCTCCATCATCAGCAAATCAAAATCGCTATCCTCACCAATGATAATCGACCAGTAGCCGAGTATCTCTTAAAAAAACACGAATTGGAACCCTTTGTAGATAGAATGGTCACCCGGGATGAGGCGCCTCACATGAAACCAGCTACTGAAGGATTAGAACTAATTTTGGACCATTTCCAGAAAACCCCCGCTCAGTCTCTATTCATTGGCGATTCAATCATTGATATCATGACTGCCAAAAAGTTGAAGATACCGTGCATTGCCCGCCAATCAAAACTTCAATCTAAAGAGGAGCTGCTGGCTGAAGGAGCCATCGCAGTATTTCCCACACTAGTTCCACTGATTCCATTCCTCCAAGAACATGGATTCTTATCTCCCTCGAAATAGAGTTCAATACAAAAGGCTGATATTCAGACAACTAAATTAGGTGGAGTAGAAAAAGACCAAATTGTGTGTGGAAATCACGTGACACTGGATTTCAATCTCAAGCAATTGCTAGCAAATGGTGAAACGAGAAACACCGAATTCAAACGTTCCCTCACAGATCGCGATAAAACAAAAGATCGTAAGGCTAAACTAATCGCCCAATTGAAACTGATTACTAGTGAGGGGCTTGGGCAATTTGTAGTTGGTGTTGAAGACCTTCAAGGGAAAAAATGGGAAGTCTATGGTCTAACTGACGAGGAGATGGAAACCAGTAAGATTATTCTCAAAACTCTTTGCAAAGAAGCGGGAATTGAAATTCTAGAAGAAACCCATTACAACACGGATCAAGGAATTGTAACCAGTTTCACTTTGGCTCGCGTAATAACACCCATGGTCCCAGAAACCGTTGGGATTAACATGGTTGGCAGAGTAAATAGTGGAAAGACAACATTAGCTGGAGTTCTCATTCAATGTAAACTGGATGATGGGAGCGGACAAGCAAGAGCTGTACTCCTAACATACCCACAAGAGCTTAAGCGCGGACAGACTGCGGATTTACATGTTACATTTGCAGCCATCGATAAGGAAGGCGAATTCATTCCAATGGAAGCGCCTTTACAAAAATCAAAGCGCGCAAGAATCTTAGATAAGGCTCATCGAATTATTACTATCTTTGATGCCCCTGGTCATAAAGAATATGCAAAGACAATGATTCGCAGTGTTCTTGGAGCTTCTGCCCAATATAGTATGGTGCTAGTTCCTTGTTTAGACGAACACAAACTTGCCATTACTGAAGAACAACGAAGTGGAATACTTCGTTTAGATGACATAACGCGAGAACATTTGCTATTAGTGTCAAATCAAGAATTACCATTTTTCGTCGTTATCAACAAAACTGATGACTGTGATGAAGCTATCCGCTCTCGTGTTCGAAACCTTGTCTTCGAGACGATTAAAGAAATTGGTCATGTTCCCCTACGGGTCACTTCCAATGACGATATACGGATAA
The DNA here is from genome assembly GCA_016550405.1 of archaeon. The sequence goes on from JABXGX010000039.1 coordinate 4,376, forward strand.
TTTGCCGCGAAATCGCCCATCGGGTTATTGTCCCAGTTTTCGAAGTCAGTTGTGTAACCGGAGAAGGACTTGATTTGCTACGAAAAAGTCTAGCATATATTCCTTCCCGCATACCAATTGAACGCATCGAAAAACCTGCATTTGCGTACATCGACAAGGTATACCGTGGAATCCGAGGGACAAATGTTGTTATAACGGGAACAGTCCAAGAGGGTATCTTCAAACCAGGTCAACCCATACTTTGTGGCCCAGATAACGACGGACGCTTTATGAAAGGCCGAATAGGTTCAATTGAAGTATTCAAAAAACGAGTTGAACGTGTGAAAGCGGGTGATGTCTTCGGATTCGATATCAAGCGGCTTCCACCTGAAAAGGTCCGGCGCGGACAGATTATCAGTGACAAAGATGCAGATACAAAAGCAGTCCAGGCTTTTGATGCCACAATTATCGTTACACGACACCCCACAAGGATACGCCCAGGATACGAACCGGTCTTTCACAGCGCTACCATTCAACAACCCGTTATCTATGAAAAAATCTTTGACAAAGACTACCTAGTCGTCGGCGACGTAGCCCGGGTTCGTATGGTGTTCAAAAAGGGTCCAGAGATGCTAAGAATTGGTGATCGTATAGTAACCCGTGAAGCAAATACTCGATGCATTGGAACAGTAACAGAACTCATCCGATAAAACCACGAATTATCCTACAAGTCTGCAAAAGCTCGGGCCAATTGGGTAATCTTAAAATGCAACTCGTCAACTGATGAAACAGTTGCAATAGAGTTTTTATCCCAAGCTAAGAAATTCCGTTGGGCAACTGCTTCCAATTGTTCTGGAGAACACTTGGGGAAAGAGGCGCGTAATACTACCATACCATATTCCCCAGAACCTGTGGTTTTTGCTAATAACTTCGTGATCAGCAACCCCTTTGAATTAATTTTCGTCACATATTGACGATGAAGCCGAAGTTTTGTAGTTGATCCAATCCGTCGAAGTTCTAACTGAATTGTACGGTCGACCCTTCCAGGTATCCAGATAGCAAAATAGATAGTTACACTGATGGTGAGGACTAGGGCAGTAGTTGTTGCAAGACCTGCAGGCCAAACATAGGGGTGTTGGAATGCTAGCAATAACCATTGCCACCAAGTCTGTTCGGGTGTAGGCGTCCATGGGGGACCTAAGGAAGGGAGCAAGAGGAGATTGGTGACGAGGATATAGGCACACACGATGCTGACAACCCATAAGACGCCAAGGAAAACCCATTCAATGATATATTGTTCGCGTACAATACCTGTGAGTAGTTGGTCATTCCTCTGCGTCAATGGATGTTCCATCCTCCAAAGCTTGCGCATAAAGCTCCATGGTCTTTTTGCCATGAGTTTCGATAAGTTCAAGCAAGTATGCTATCAGTGGATGTATGTGGTTTACCCGAATAGAATGAAGGCGCGGGGTTAACCGATCAACAAGAATTAATTCTTCTTTTTCAAGGCGTTCAAGTGGACCACGGTATAAAGACTTGGCCTTTCCACTATATCCAATCAAGGTAATGAGCTGTTTTCCTGAAGCTGCCCGAGGGTAGATGTGGGCTAACGAAATGAGAATCCGGCGTTGAATTTCACTAAGAGAAAGAAGGGACATTATAAGATCATATGTATCCTTTCCTCGGTTTTTTGACACGCCTACCCACGCCAACCGTGTTTTTCTTGCTTTAAGTCTAAATGTGTTGGTTAGTCTAACAAGGAGTACCTCTTATTATGAGTTTTTATCTACTGGATATTTCTAACATAATGCAGGTGAGCCACGAGCATTAATTCATCATCTAAAATAACAAAACTTTACCTAAATAATTCATGTACGTATTTATGCCGCAAAGTATATATTTAAGAGGACAAAATAAATGTCAATCGAGTTGCTGGAGAACCACCTGGACGGTATAAGTAATGACACCAATCACTGAGAAAGTTTTACGCCATCGCACTCGTCGCCAGATTTTGGTAACCCTTAATGGACAACGTACGTTCTTGCGTGACATCGCTAGGGCGTTAGATATTCCCCCAAGTACCGCTGCTTACCATTTGAAGCGGCTACTTTCTGCCGGACTCGTCGAGCAACGTCGAGGAGTTTATCATTCCTTCTACTTCTTAACTGAGCACGGCGAACGGATTGCCGCAGAATTCTAAATTCAACTGAATTGCATATTCACTGTCAAAAGGCTGTCCCATTAGCCTATCTAGATAGATTTGGAAAATGAGAAGTGTTCGTAAAATATTAGGTTTCTAACGCACGAGCTTTAGCTGTAGCCGTCCAAGTTGGTTGGGCATGCATTTCTGCTTTCTTTAAATATCCTTGACTTACCAATTCATCTAATATTACGCGAACTTCATCTTCTTTGAGGGGCCTCTTCCCAATGGGAACTCGGGTACTGTTGACACCCTGCAAAATGCTAATGAACGATTGGTGCCCTCTTTGACAAATGAATAAGATTGCTTGTTGATCAGCAGACAATAATGATTCTTCTCCTTCTGCTTCAGCCACCTCCGCAGCTTCAGCCTGCTCAATTATTGTCTTGGGTATTGACACTTCTTGGTGTTTTACTGCAACCGGTTTCAGTTGTATCTTTCGCTTAACCTTATTCTCATTTTCAATCATTCTAACCACCCTAACATTGAGACAAGGTTCATGCACCTAGATGTTGAGGGAAAGAGTGAGTCAAAAAGGTTTCTTTCAATAGAGATGAGAAGCGAGATTAATAAACTAGGATCTCTTTAGCGATGGCTTCTGGGGCAAGGCCCCGTCTGAATCGTACACGCAAAACACCATTACGACCATGGACGGACACAACTCGACCATGATTTGAAGTTTGATCATTGAAATGAATGATAACAGAGCGTCCAATATAATAAGCTGCTTGAGAAATCGAAGAGACCCCCTCTAGTTGGATTAAGCCATATTGTGGTCGTTGTTGAATTGACCCCCGTTGGAAATTCAGCAGCACGCCCTTGACAGGTTTTTCAAGAGGCAGTCTGCGAGGTTTTTGGGGTTTGGTTTCGACTGTGGGTGCAACCTTTCGTTTTTTCTTTGTTTTTTTGGTGGGTGTTGTTTTCTTTGCCTTTGTCGTCGCCTTCTTCGGGGTCTTAGCCTTTGTCGTCGCCTTCTTCGGGGTCTTAGCCTTTGTCGTCGCCTTCTTCGGGGTCTTAGCCTTTGTCGTCGCCTTTTTTGGCGCTTTGGCTTTGTTTGAGCTAGTTGACTTAGATTTACTGCTTTTTGGTTTAGATTTGGATTTAGTAGATTTCTCAGGCATTAACGGTCACCTAGCCTTAGGGTGGACAAGGACACTAAGGAGTAGTTAATAAAAGTATTGGCAACCCAACAGCAAAAGATAAGCTATGATGCAGATTCTTTGTATTGCTCGCTGGCTTTAGGGAGTGCGGGAAACACTAAAAGCTTCACGATGAGGGAAAACACGTATGGAATCGGCTTCTGATATATCCGCTATGTCTAAGTTGGAGAACTATCTCGATGAGGCTGTTAGTCGTGAACCCGCGATTCATAGTGCAGCAGTCATGACCGCTGATGGATTGCCTCTTATTGTTCTAATGGGTAAAGGTGAAGTTGAAAAATTAGAATTAGCTGCAGCAATTGCGTCATTAGGTGCTTTGTCAGAACAGACTGCAAACCGATTAAAAATTGGGAAGTACAAGGATTTAATGCTCAGGTGCGGGCGAGGCCACCTTTTTGTGCGACGAATTAGTGAGGCAAATGTTCTGGCGATATTGGCCGATCGTAATGCTCCACTTGGAGCTCTTACTTTATTGATAGATTCGATGTCTAAACGTCTAAAAGCATTGTTAAAATAGAATTTTAGATATTATTCTTCGGACTGCTTATGCTTAAGCAGTCTCAGATAATCTTCGATACGATTATGAGTACGGGCTTCTCGTTGGGAGAGATTTGGGTCAACTTCAAGCCAATGTGAAGCAGCGAGATTTTCCAAAATTCGATGGGCACCAGACCCATATTGAAGTGCTCGTTTGGGAGCGTTAACAACCTGAGATGGTAACTTCAAGGAGTTGGCAAGCAGTCGGAGCACTCGTTTTCGAACAACCCCTTCACTGGTTTGAACGATTTTGCATGAAAGGGGAAGCGCCGATGAAAAATCCCTGATGGTCTGATCAAGGTAAGGCACAACTAATTTCAAGTTAAAATGCTCAGCAATTGTCGTCATTAGTGGAAGTGTTTCTTTATGGAGCACCTGGAAATCAGCCACCATTTGGGTTACGACGGCTTGCTCGTCTGCTTCGATCAATTGCTTTTCATGTTTTGCATATCCCCCAAAAAGCTCGTCAGCGCCTTGACCACTAAAAAGCGTCCTAATTCTGAAGCGTTCGGCACAACGAGTTGCAAAGAAATGTGGAATTGCTAACTCTGTATGTAAGACATCGACTCGTCCAAGAATAGAAAGAATTGAGGGGAGAGCTTCTTGAACATCCTCGGCAGTGAATAGTTGAATTGCAAGAGGAAGGTTCAAAGACTCTGCAGCCATTCGAGCTTGCACAATATCCTTTGCAGACTCAATCCCAACGACAAAGAGTTGAATGGGCTTCTGGTGTGTTTCTAATAACATCGCAGCGATCACGCTACTATCAAGACCACCAGAGAACAGGACTCCAAAAGGTTGTGAAGAGTCATGGTATTGTAATAACACATTGCTTAGAAGAAAGTGAAGGCGACTACTAGACAGAATGCAAGGATCCTTTTTCATTGTTAGACACACCAGTGATTAAAGTACAAGACATCGGCAGGTTTATTTGCATCGATAAGCTGAAAAAACTCTGGTCGCTTATCCGCGATGACAGGAAGGCATTTGTGTGACCGCACTTGCGGGATGAACTATCATAGTTACCTAGAGCGAGTGAGCGGCTAAGTTCATTTGGTCTATGCGCGCGCAAATGGGTGGATGGCTGGAAGAGCAATCTCATTGCTAAGGTTGATCAAGTCCAGCTGATTCAAGATTGTGATGATTTTTTGTGTTCTTTCATCACCCTCTCTGTAGGAGTACTCTCAAGTGCCACGAGATAACGCTAAAATCCTTCGAAGACAGGAAATACCCAAATCAAAAATTGACCTCACAGCTAATCGCGTAATCAAATCACTACCGACTTAAAATAGGATTTTTATTGAAGGTCGTGAAAATAGATTGGAAGGCGGGATCTTTTCGTGGTCTGTGTGGTGTACTCGAGCAGTGTTTGTCCTCGATGCGAGGCTCTCAAACAATATCTCCAAGACCACAGTATTGATCACACAGTGCGCATGGTTGATGAGCCTGATGCTCAAGTCGATGCACTGATGCTAAATATCTACAGCACACCTGCATTGGTCATCGGCAATAACGTGCTTCATCAAAAGGATTTGTTCGCCAAAAATCGACTCGACGAAAACACACTCTTAACATTCCTGAGGAGCAACGGACATGGCCCGACGTAGGAGGATACAAAAAGGGAAAACCCAGCGTACGGTATCATTAGATCGGTGGATTCAGGCTGTCCGAAAAGAGGACGCTGGAATGCCGATGGTGCGGACCAGCGACGCTCTAATTCGCAGTTGGAATCGCAAGAAGATCGTTGATGCCTTAGTTCGGGAAACGATGTTGGTGCAGGAACTTTTCAGAATTCCCTCGATTAGCCAAGATGAAGCCCGGGATATTGCCAGTACGGTTGAACAGAGAATTCAACAGATGCAACTTCCCTTTGTAAGCGCCCCTTTGATTCGAGAAATTCAAAATCAGGTTCTGCTTGAGAAGGCGAAGCGGGATGCTCGATTTGCTGTTTATCGTAATGCTTTGACCCGCGTCGGTGTTCCTATGTGGGACTTTAGCCATATCATTGGTGGAAATGGATACGAAGCACAAGAAAACGCGAATATGCAACCAAACCCGGAGACAATCCACAAAAAAATCGCAGATCGTCTGTGCAAAGAAGCCTATCTTCTAATGCTTCCACCTGAACTGGCAGATGCGCATCTTGCTGGAGATATTCACGTTCATGACCTCGAATATTTTGGTACCCGACCTTTTTGTGCGGATTATGACGCACGTTATTTCTTCAAATATGGGTTGATGTGTGATGGACTTGGTGAAAGGACGGCAGTTGCAAAGCCAGCGTCGTACCCAACGGTGGCTATCTTGCACCTCATCAAAGTCTTGGCAGCCGGTCAAACCAACTGTGCCGGCGGTCAAGGACTCTTCAATTTTAATGTATTCTTGGCGCCTTACCTCCGCGGAAAGTCTCCACAAGAGATTAAGCAGCTTGCTCAAACAATCCTCTTCGAAGCCAATGAAACCTATGTCTCCCGAGGCGGACAACTAGTTTTTTCAAGTATCCAACTCGAATCCGGTATCCCCAAAATCTGGCAAGACGCACCTGTTATCTATCGTGGAAAAGTTGGACCTGATACATACGGTGATTATCAGGACGAAGCGCGGACCTTCATGACAACTATACTCGAAACATATCTTGAGGGGGATGCTTGGGGTAAAATGTTCAGCTTCCCCAAACCCGAAATCCGGCTTCGCCGTGAATACTTTACAAAAAGTGAACACGAAGAAAACATGTATTTGGCTGCGAAGCTTTCCGCGAAGTTTGGTAGTAGCTACTTTGACAATGTCATTCCAGGATACAGAGATTCCGAAGGACAAGATTGCTATCAATGTTGTGCATTCCGGCTGGAGGAAGATGTCGGATCTGAAGAATTTCAGAACAAGATTATGTTTGAAGATGGCGCTCATTTCTCGATGGGCGGATTACAAGTTGTTACTTTGAATTTACCCCGATTAGCCTTTATTGCAAATGGGAACGATACTCTGTTATTAGAGAACCTCCGGAAAAATATGGAAATGGCAAAACGAGTGCTTTTAATAAAACGTAAGTTTGTCAAACGCCAACTCGAAAACGGTATGCTGCCTTTCCTTAACCAGCAACCTCAATCCAATGATCACAAAGCACCTCCGTTGTTTGATGTCCTGAATTCATCACCAATTTTTGGCTTTGTCGGGATTAATGAGATGGTCCAATATCACACAGGGGCGCAACTCCATGAGAGCCAAGATGCCGTACGATTTGGACTACGAGTTATTGCTGAAATGGAACATCTCCGGAAAATATACAGTGACGAATTAGGGTTGCCCTTTGCAGTGGCTCGAACCCCCGCAGAATCTTGTTCTACACGTTTAGCAATTATGGACCTTCTCCATTACAATGGAGAGGCGAAATCTGTTGTCAAGGGTGATATATCGAACTGGCGGAATCAACTTGAAGAAGCAGGGAGGACATCGGTTCCCGCATATTACACTAACGGGTTTATGGTCGATTATGATGCCCACACCTCGCTAGCCCAAAAAATCGCAATTGAAGAAAAAGCCTTCCCCCTATTATCTGGTGGAAATATCTTTCATGTTTTCCTTGGAGAGGTGGCTCCTGATGCCGATGCTCTAATGAAGTTGAATCAGCGAATTGCCATTAATACCCAACTCGGGTATTATTCCTATACACGTGACTTATCTGTTTGTAAACGATGCCATCACACAGCTAGTGGTTTACTAGAAGTGTGTCCAAATTGTGGTAACATAGATCTTGACTGGTTTAGTAGGATTACAGGATATTATCAGAACGTTTCGGGATGGAATGCAGGAAAGCGGGAAGAATTGAAACGCCGACATCGTGTACTCAATGGATCTATGGTGCCTACCATTGACCTTTATCAGAGTCCACAGCAGATGCCACCAGTACGGTCAACGAGTAGTTCCCACTCTGTATAGTAAATTGCAGCTCTTAGGAAAATAATCCAAATAAGACAAATCATTTAATCTTATAGTACTGCTAGGTGCAGGCAAAGTTATACTGCGGTGAAAAGAGTGTCTGAAAAGATGATCTGCCAAAAATGTGGTGGAACTAATTTTCGAAGAGTAACTGATGAGTGGATGCGGCGATCAATTCCATGGACCGCAGAGGGAATAGTTCGACAATGTGAAGCTTGTGGAGAGAAGCACTTTGCGTGCCCGAATTGCAATAATTTGCTAACACGTGTTAACATCACTAATGTCAGGGTTATGAAAAGTACGTGTCCTCATTGTGGATACCAAGATGCAACTATTCAACGTTGGATTCAAGAACAAAGAGGATAAGTACAATAGAATGTGTTAATTTTAGACTCTGAAGAAGAAACCTTATTTGTTGATAAATGAAAACGCTTCTTGTAGAAAGATGGAGAGAAACAACATGTCGAAAAAAGGGCTTTCAGCAAAACCTTCTATGGG
>JABXGX010000242.1 GCA_016550405.1 archaeon
CGCTGGCAATTCTGCGTCTGATAGTATCACAGTGACAGTGACCAACCAACCAACAACCACGCCACCACCGCCCCCGATTCCAGGCTTCCCCATTGAAGCCATTCTCTTTTCAGTAATTGCAGGAATCGCCTTTGGATTACTCCGACGACGGCGTAAAATTCACTAATACAAATGCCCAGCAATGCTGGGCTCCCTTTTCTTTATTTACCAAACTCGAAATATTGGATGTTCAGAAATTTGAACAGACTAACCAAGTGCTGTTGTCTAGGAGAAAAACTATACTTTTCAGTTTGCTTATATAGAGTAGTTGAGAAGCTACTAGAAAATTCGGCTGACAAGATAAGTGGTTCTTGCTTTGAAAGGATATGCTAAGTGGCTATCATTAGTTTTATTCGGATTTTGCCTACTCTTTTTCATATCACCTGCTCAAGTTGGAGCGCAACCTCCTCAGCACTGGGTTCCAGGATTGGAACAGCACCTGTTTGGACACACCTTCGCAGAATCTAGCTGGACCAATGATTCCATTATACTTGAGTCAGAAAATAATGACACAGTGCAATTCATTGCCAGCTACTTGAATTACGTTGAGGGGCAACAATCGTTTCAAGCCATGCTTATTGCGCTCGGTGTGATTGAAAACGAGAATGGGACCCAATCCACCCTTCCCTATCAACTATTTGGTCTGCATTTCAAGACAAAGGAAGGGCGTGACATCTTTGCGGGATCACTGCTGGCCTTTTTATTTGGATTTAACGATACCGATCATAACGGTATTCCGAGTCCGGGAGAGAACCGCTTCTTCATTATTCCATATGGCTATAATGAGGGGAATGCTTCTGAGCCTGTGACGGTTGAAGCGATTCCTGTAACCCAATTAAGTGACACCCATTATCAGTTCGGGATTCGTTATCAGAATTTGTATGGTCGCCTAGTTTCTGCTAATAGCCCAGAGGACTTCATCTGGTCGCTACTACTTCCACTCTTTGAAATCACCTTCAGCGAACTCACAGTAATTTATGATATTCAAATCAACTCTGAAACCGGAGAAATCACGACAGAGACATACTATACGATTGGTCAAGTCACCGAGTTCCGGTTTCTGGGAATCTCTATCCCCAATTTCCACGAGTCCCTCCAAGACGTGGGTATCGGTGTAGCGCATCTTGGCATTATTCTCACAACTCGATACTATTCGCGTACGGTAGGATCAGCACCGGTGGCAGGTGTCAATCAGAATCTAGTCAACATTTCTACAGATGCCCAAGGGCGCGACCGAGCTTTTACCCTCGGTACGCGAGGAACCTATGATGTGCTCAATGAGAGCACTGCTCCTTATTCAACGATTCAAACAGGTCTTCCCGCTTACAGTTGGGTTTTAGCACCTGAACCAATCGATCTAATTCTCCTTCTTTGGCAGCTCCCCATTTCTGCGAGTGTCTTTAGCGTGTTTGCTTATGCTATGAGCGATTATCTTCAGCGGATCTTTGATGGCCCGCTCGATGTGTATGACCATGCAGAGAATGTTTTCAATACCGCAGCGTTTTGGTATGGTGTAACCTTTCCTGAATCGAACGGTTATCGTGTGGAGCATGACCCCGTCTATATCGCGTTTTCTAATATCGGTCAAGCGGTAGGAGTGTTTGGAGTAATTATCATTGGAACCGTTGTTTTAATCGCACTAATTATCGTCGTTTTACGGGTTATTCGTTCCAATGGCCACAAGAAAGATGTTCTTGATGAGGAGGCATAAGCTTTGGACGATATGTATAAAGGCGCATTTTCCTCAGTCAGTAGAGAACGTGGCTGCTCTTCCTTTTCTGAGTGCCAGTTATGGAAAACAGATTCGACGTGAATAGCCGGGGATGAAACCAGCTAATGACGGACTTGGACGATTTTCTGACGGCCATTGGGCATCCATTGCGCCGCCAAATCCTTGAAACCGTCTATGACACCCCAAGCATCTCCTACTCCCAGATTCTTGCCCGTGTAAATATTTCCAGTGGCAAACTCAATTTTCACTTACAAAAACTTGAACCCTTCCTCGCCCAAGTCGATGGGCAATACCAGATTTC
>JABXGX010000243.1 GCA_016550405.1 archaeon
ACACAAATTATGAAGTTAACGCCTATCGGACTAATCGGTGGGAGAATTTCATTGTAATTCCCGGTTGGGGAATTGGGTTAATGAATCGTTGGACCCCCCAACTGGTCAAACTACGAGAAGGACAACCCGAGCGAGATTCCACAACCGGGAGGGGTGGGACCTTTAATACCTTAATTGGCTCAGCGATGGATTCCCAGAATCCGCTAACTTCAACTAGCGTCTATGGCAACTATCCCCTATCACAAGTCTATTCCAGCCTTACCGGACTCAATGATCCAAACCACGGACCCACAATGGACAGTAACGGTCTCGCCTATCACTGGGAGATCACCGAACTCACCAATGGTCTGCAATTTGACTTCACCCTCTGGGGTGCTGATTCCGAGCATCAACCCGCCTACTGGCACGATATGGGTGGAGCTTACGGAGGGCAAGTAACCGCCCATGATGTCGTATTCTCTTACAACTATATTTACAATCACAGCATTTACAAGTATATCAGGGCTATACCTTACTTCAATTCTTGTGTTGCTGTCGATGATTTTCATGTTCGACTCACCACTTATACGAAAAGCTACTGGGCGTTTGACCGGCTGCGCAATTGGGTCATTCTCCCTCAACACATTTGGGAGCGAGTCTTTAGCCCCATAACCTTCTCGAATCCAGAACCAATAGGATGTGGACCATTCAAATGGTATCATCGTTCAGAAGGCAATTATGTTGAGATGGTCTTCTGGGAACGTTATCATCGAGGATTTCCAAATATTCCAATAGATATTCCTCGACCACTAACATTAACGGAGATTCTTGTGATCGGCTTTTCTATTATAATAATAACCCTTATCTTATCAGTAACATATCTTGTTGTCTCTGCGCACCGGTTAAATAAGCAACTCACCAAGGCTCATCCAAAATAACAGCAGACGCGTCGACGTTCAACCTTACAACATGCTTGCACACGGTGTGGAGGGCGATTATATGGTGACGAACTATCTTGTGCTCGATGTGGGGAACCTATTGGGAAACAAAATTAATCTCATTCAATAATATCTAGCCGAGGATGAGACGATGCGACGTCGTTGGATTGCTGCTTTGGTGCTGGTCCTTCTCATAATAACATTTGGATTTGCGCTCATTGTGATTAATTTCCCCCAATGGTCGCAACTGCCTCACGAAATGGTGTGTCAACTCACAGGTGAAGAGGCGACAAATGACACAACCATTGTCAACGTTTATGGTGCTGACGTTGGGCTCATGGTTGTCTTTCAGGACCGCTTACATTTGATTTTCGGTGACACCTTTGGTCCAGATAAATGGGATTGGCGATCCAACACGATGGCTTACACTGATGACACGGACCCATCAGATGGTATCGTGCTGACCGGTTGGATTACTGACTCAGCGACACATTTAGCCAAGGAATTAATTCACAGTGCCAAAATTGATGAAGTGGAAACAACAGTGATTCCGACAACCGCAGTGGTCGTTGGTGAGCGCCTGTATGTATATGTGATGTCTGTCATCAGCTGGGGGGAATATGGGGATTGGACCTGCAACAATGCTAGCATCGCCTATTCATTGGATGGACAGACTTTCAATGAAGCCTTTAACATGTCTTGGCCAGGGAATTCGCACTTCATTGAATGGGGGTTCGTAAAGGGAGGGAGTGATGCCCCTGCGACAGGTGGCTATCTTTATTTTGTCGCCACTGGAAGTGGACGGTATGATTCCGGCTACCTCGCCCGAGTTCAAGAGACCCAGATTCTAAACCAGAGCAGCTACCAATACTACGCTGGACTAAGCGGTGAAGATATTCCCCTTTGGTCCACCAACCATAATGATGCTGAACCAATCTTAGAAGCTCCAACGGGTGAAATTAGCATCATGTGGAATTCCTATCTTGAAAAATACATGATGCTGAATCTTGATGATGTCGCAAAGAAAATCTATGTGCGTACCGCTCAATCACCCTGGGGGCCTTGGGGCCCACCACGCACCATCATATCCCGGTCCGAATATATTGGATTCTATGCTCCCAACATCGACCCCCTCCTCGTTGAAGATAACGGACGCATTGTCTACTTTACCATGAGCTTATGGAACGAATACAATGTCTATCTCATGAAAGTCGACCTCACCCAACTCCATGGACACTTTCATTATAGGCTAAGCACAATTCTTGTTTTCTCAAATAGCTTCTTGACGTTGATTTTATTTAGCAAAAAGGTGAGGGCCAGGATTTGCCCTTGTTAAAGAAGTGAAATTAAAAACCATTAGGCACTCAAAGCGAAAAGAGGATGATAACATGAAAAACGAAATGTATGACATTATCATTATTGGTGGTGGACCTGCTGGATTATCTGCTGCTATCTACACAGCGAGAATGGGGAAGAAGACTTTGTTACTAGAGGGAGGGATGTATGGTGGTAGAACAGCCAAGGCTCCAAATATTTGGAATTACCCTGGATTTCCCGATGGCATCAAAGGGACAGATCTTGTGGATTTAATGGTAACACAAGCTGAAAATTATCAGGCAGACCTTAGATTTGGTAATGAGGTTATTGATATTCAGTTTCAAGGAAAACAAAAGAAAATTGTTACCCGTGAAGGTACCTACCATGGAGATGTACTAATTCTTGCCATGGGAACACATAGTAAAAAACTCCGAATTCCAGGTGAGACTGATTTTCTGGGTCTGGGTGTCAGTTACTGCCCTGTGTGCGATGGACCTCTTTACCGGGGTCTGCGAGTCGCTGTGGTTGGCTCTGGGAACGAAGCCTTCGAAGATACCTTCTTCATGGCTGATTTCGCACAAGAAGTCTTTTTGATTACGCATTCAGCTGATGTAATAGCGGAACCGAAATTCGTCGAAGACGCAGAGAAAAAACCTAATATCCGCCTTGTCTATGGTCAGCTTTTGAAAATTAGGGGTGACCAGGTTGTCACAGGAGTTCGGTATCTAGACTATCAAGATGAGTCCGAAAAAGAATTGGAAATCAATGGCGTGTTTGTATCGCTAGGTGGAGTGCCCCTCACGGATCTAGTGAAAAAAGCTGGGGTTAAGGTCGATCAACGTGGTTGTATCGTGGTAGATCGGCGTCAAGCGACTAATGTTGATGGCGTATATGCTGCTGGTGACTGCACTTGCGGTGGTATGCAGGTCATCACGGCGGCAGGTGAAGGCGCTATGGCTGGAATACAAGCTTATCGGTTCAGCAAGAAGCAGTAATCAAGATAGTTGTCGTGAAATACCGGCTCTTTTTCTAATTGGTTGGAAGTGCTAGTCGGGTCCAATCGACGAAATCTTCGCGTTTTCGGTCAATGCGGGTTCCAAACCAGGAAATAAGATCGTGGACAGTTTTGATGGCTGCTGGATGCATCATCATGAACACATCCACTCCTGCAAGGAGAAACATAAGCGCTGTAGTGCTTTCCCAGATGGGGCCACGGAGTTCACGGGGTCCCAGTTCGGGGTTTTTCATCCAGGCTTCCCGGGCCGCCCAAGCGTTGGTTGTTCCACTGCTCAGGGGGAACTGGAGTTCCGAATCTCCCATCAGGCCTGCGAGACGCATGCGTTGCATGATGGTGAAACTATACTCAGCACCATAGCCGAGTGCAGCAGTCGTAGGGTCAATGATGATTTGATCTGGTGAAACATAGTCAAGGAGTCGTCGATTCAGTTCCTTCTGCTGGTTGATGTCGATACTGGTCCATGATAAGACTAGCTGGTCATGGGCTTTGGCAGCCTTAGCTACAGGTTCCCACATATCCACCGTGGCAGATGCAAGGAGCACACGTTCCCCTTCTGCAACTTCAGCAGCCAAGGCGAGCAGCTCGGCATCCTTGACAGGGTCACCGGAACCACCCACAATAATGGGGACCTTTACCTTCTGGAGGATATTCTCGAAGCCTTTCATCGCGTCCTTTGCACTGGTATCCTCTAAGAGTGGGTCTGTGCTAATCATGTGGTAGGTAATCAAATCAGCACCAAACTTGTCAATAACAAGTCGAGCCCAATCAACGGGATCATCCATGACATCATCGTAATGCAGCCGTACGGCTTTCGCTAGTTTAATGCGCATATCAAAGACATCTGCTGCAACAACTGGGTGGTGTTTCGGAGTGGCTTGGAACAAGTTCCATGCGGGTGCTTTATGTCCACCTACAATGATAGTTTTGCTTCGTGAACCTCCTTGCCCTTTCTTTGCACCTAAAGTAATTTCTCGGATTTGTCCCGTGTACTCCGTCAGTGGTGCCTTGAATCGAGCTTTCAGGAGTTGGGTTGGTCGTGCTAGTGAAGGAATGCCTGGCGTAGGCCTTGTAGCTTGGCTTCCGGTAAGTTGCATCTGCACTCCCAACGCTGACAACATCTGTTGGGCGAATTGTTGGACAGCATACGCATTCTGGGCGAGAAATTGACGTGCTTGGTTTGACATTCCGCCACTAGCACCAGGTGGCACAATGACCTCAAGTTCGTCCACATCGATGGTCATCTTTTCGAGTTCGAGTTCCTCGAATTTCCCAAAAAGGGCTTCGAGTGGACCCAGAATGCCCAGTTCAGGGTTCTCGGTAGAGAATGTGAGTTCGCTTTTTTCTTTCTTCTTGTCAGGCGACATCGTTCATCGCCTCAGCTATTTCTTGCCTTTTTCATCGAGGCGCTTGATGATGACCTTTTCGGCATAGATCTTCGCGTTCTTGAAAATGATCTGGAAGCCTGGAGCACCACCAGCGGCTGGAACAGTAGTCATCATCTGACCTGGCATCATGAAGGGTTGAGCTGATTGACTAACCGGAGTACCTTCTTCTAGACGTTCTTCTTCTTCCAATCGCGCCGCAGCTCCAGTTTCAACCCAACGTTCGATGATTGGATGGTGATGATCTTTGAGATAGGTCTTTAGTTCGTCAATGTTTGTGACATCGTTTTCTGTTGGGATGATGTCCCGTATATTGTCTGGCATGAAATCGTACACTCGATCCTTGATGGCTTTGGGTAACCAAACGATGCGTTCCCAGCTTCCATCGACGGTGAGGAATTTTGGTGAGCGGAGATATTCGATTGATAGTCCATGGAATCCAGGAATTTGTCGTCCTCCTGCAGTGGAGTCAGCCATGGTTGAAAATGGCAGTCCATTTACTGCAGCGCCTTTGTAATCCCTGTGGACGATTCCTAGACCATCCACTTCAGGAATGATGAAGGCAATTGCCTCAAAGCAGCCACAACTTGTATGCGGGTTATCGAAGGCGGTGTATAAGGCGACATCAGTCACTGCACCTAGGGTCTTCTCTTTGTAAGCTTGATTAACGCCTGTGTAGATTCCTTTCTCGGCATCAATTGTTTCGCCTTTCTCGATTGCAAAGAGTGGGCCCTTCGGATCGATTCGTGCAGCAGCTCGTCCATCAAACCAGCTAATTGCACCACAATTGGCATATCGTTGAGGGGTGATGCAGCACATATGAGTTGGGCTAAATGATTGGCAGAGGGTGCATCCATAAAAGACTTCGACTTCATCGTCTTTTAGCCCTCGAGTGCGTTCATCTCGGGCGTTGTAGGTTGCGATGGCAGTCTCATAAATTTCTTCCATTTTCGTTGGGTCAGTATAGAAGGTAACTTGGATTTTCTCTATGATCGGTAATTCTGATTTGTATAAACGTTCGTAGATTTGTCCAAGCATCTTGAACGAGTTGAAACCTTTCTGAACTGTTTTCTTGCTGAGACGTATCCAGATATCGTAACGCTGGTTGAGGTGCATTGCACCTTCAACAAAGTTGGTATACTCGTGGATATGCCGTTCAATAACACCTTCAAGATCTTTTTCGACCTCTTTGCCAGCAACCTCGATTAGAATTCCAAATGGGTGGCTGCTACCTTCTTCAAGATCTTTAAGATCCGGACCAATGATTTGGATTTTGCCATCTTCGATTTCGTTCATTTTTCTGGTAAGAACCAACTCGAATTTCTTTTCGATTTTTGGCCCACCGAGTTCGACCTGCATTTCGGCTTTCCGAATTCGTTCACCTTCGTAAACGACGCCGACTGCAACTGGTAAGTCTTCAAAAGACATTTACTTAGCGCCTCCTGCTGCGGTTAAGATTTCTTTTAGTGCTTCATTCCATTTTTGCTTCTTTAGATTTGGAAAGCTCCATGTTGCGTGCGGTTGAAAATAGCGACCAAGTGTGACGGTTTTGATTTGGGGAGCGAAGTTAATGAGCGCAGATAACATGAGCCATTCCATATAGTAGGGGAATCCGAAGGTCATGACGAGATCATGAGGGCCTTTCTTCGGGGCGACCATCCATTCAGGATCTTGAAGTCGTCCTGTGATTTCCATTGCTCCATACGAGTAGACGTTATCAAACCCTTTCTCTTTGAAAGCTTTGATGGTATTCGCTGTGGCAACAATTGGGATATTAGTGGCCTTTGAGAATTCAATGAAGTAGTCAATCATGGATTTTTTGTGTGTCGTTTCGGAGAGGGCTTGTGCACCGACGACTATGAGCGGGTGTTTTGCTTTTTTCATCAAGGCCCCGACTACAGCGGGTTTCTTTAGTACTTGGGCCTTTGTTGGCCCGCACACTTCAGCGGTTTGCCAGGGTTCTGCTGACATCATTTTCAGTCGCTACCTCCATTGCCCCCATACACCATTCGCTTCAGTAATGTTGGATCAGGTATGGGGCGTTCTTTCCACTTATTCTCCTTCATTTGTGCAACGATTTTGTCTTTGAGTGTGATTGGTATATCAGTTTCACGGCGAATGTATCTGTGTATATCTTCAGGGAAAAAGCCCTTATACCGTTCATGTAAATCAATATAGTGGCTGAGCTTGATTGCTCGACCCTTACTTGTATCGTTGGGTCGAATGGCTAGTTTCGCTGTCAATACCATGCATTCTTCCATATTCTCCACTGCATAGAAAAGATGTTCCGGACCAGGTGCAACTTCAACTTGCTTTCCGGTTCGAGCATCGTATACCAACCAATCTTTCGGTATATCAGAACGCCCTAAGAGCATTCGACGATATTTGGTTCCATGAGGGCCGACGATGACGGGAACACCAAGCCGCCAAAATCCTGCTGCGATAGATGCTGCTTTCTGTGACATTGCCCCCCAGGAAATCCCGACAGCTCCAACACGGTTGTGAATGTAGTCGGCGATTTCTTCGTAGTTTCCTCGAAGATTGCGTTTAGCAAAAATGCTAGCGATTTTGATGGCTGCCCCAGCGATGTGTGGGTTAGCGACACAAGATCCCACATTCAACACTCCGCCGGCATCGAAGTAGCCTGGGCGTCTCTCATAGATACTCTTGCCTTCCTCATCTTTGATGGTGCCAACTGTCATAGCCGCGCATCCTGATAAAACAATGATGAAGCGTCGCTGAGCAAATTCTTCGCACATATCGTGTATAGCTCGTCCTCCATCAGGGTAATTTGCACATCCAACGTGGGCGATAACACCGGGAATTTCACCAAAGACGACTGGCTGTCCTACGGACCGGATTTCTGTGTCCTTAATTGCTCCTCGACCCGTTCGGACCATGAAACTTTCTTGCATCCATCGGTCTTTGGCAGCCGACACCATCCAGCTATGTAATTCATAATCGTTTGGGCAGGCCGATTCACATCGAGCACAACCAATGCATTCATCATAAACATCTGCGAGCGGTTCTAGATTGCCTTCTTGGGCTGCAATTACCGCGTCCATGATTGGTTGGTCATTAGGGCATGCACGTCGGCATTCCGAGCACTGACGACAGGCTTGAGCGAGTTCTTGGATTTTTTTCTTACTTGGTAGCGAGTGCTTACCTTTACGCTTTGGTTTAACGGCGAGGGCTGTTTTCACAACAACTTCGCCAACTTTATTATGATCGCCGATAAACACGCCAGGAACCTTGAAGGAAACAAGATCTGCGACAATTTCGTCAACATCATCTTTGGTTCGATCCGGTAGACCCATACAGGATTTATCACAGGTTGCGATAACTGGTGTATTAACCTTCTTTGCATGATCAGGAATATCTGTACGAATACACTGTTCATCTACCACAACCACGTCTGCAAGACCACTGCGCACGAAACGTAATTGCCAAGAAATCGGACCAACAATCTTTGCCTTTGAATCATGCCGAGTGATATCCCATGCTGTACAGCAAATCCCACTGACCTCAACTTGATCTTGAAGACCGTGTTCCATGGCATAGTCAGTAATTGCTGCTGCAGGTACCACGTTATGCCCAATACAGAGAATATTAGCCTTTGATTGATCCATTGATGCCATTCCTGCTTCAACTAAAGGCGCTTCGGGTTCAGCTTGTGGAAAACCCATTGTCGAAATTTGAACTAGATCCGCTATTTCCATTCCGACCTGGTCAACCATTCCAGCGTGGAAGGCTTTGGATTCAAAATCGATCCAACTGCCTTCTTGCCCAGTATGAACTGCGGAAAGGGTATGGGTTAACTGCGTCTCGCAATAATCCAAAATCGCTGATGCATCTTCAAGTGTCCGTGGACGAATACCGGTAACAAGGCGAGAAACGGGGGCTTCAATCTCAACTCCTTCTCCTTGAGTCAAAGGATAACGAGGACCAAATTCATGAATCAAATGATCGACAAGATGCCGAGAGTGCGCTAGGTGTGCAGCACACCCGATGTTTGCGGCAGCCAACACAATCCGTGCTGACTGTGCCTTAATATCAAGACCACACGCCCCACGTTTTCCGCCCGTCAAATCACATTTCCCAAATGTGCAAAGGCAGCACAATTGGCATGCAGGCATATACGAGGGTTCGTAGCGGGTGAGGAGCTTGTGGTCCCAGTCGCGAAGCGTAGTGACGCTTGGCATGGGTGTAGGTCCCATAGGTTCGTCCCAGTCTTCGTCGACAACCTTACCGATTGTTACTTCGACATTCCGGAAAGACCCGAATCCGGTGTCCAGTTTATCGGCTTTAATTCGAGCTCGTTTTTGTTCTGTCAATGCATAATCAACCTTGGTTCTGCGCGCATTTTGAAGGTGAAGTAGTACGGAAATACTGGTAGTATCGCCTTTAAGTTTTGATGCTTCTGCAAGGTTTGAGATAATAGGGTTAACCATTGGTCTAGACAATTTGATTTATAATACAGCAATTAGTAAAACAGCCGGCAACTCTTAGGGTGTGGCGATTTGCACAACGGTTGGAAAATCGTGATACCTGTATTGATTCTTACTGTAATCAATTTTCTTCCGATAGAACAAAATTCTCAGCCAAGCAATTCCGTAATTTCTCTTGATACTGACCTAATATGAGCGTATCCGTTTGGAATTAATAATGTGATGATGAAACCCATTCTTTAATCCGCAGCAGTGAAGGGAGGTATCTTATCACAGGGAGAACACAAACCTCTGCAAGGTATGACTAAGAAGCCATTTGGCTTCTCAAAATAAATGAATTAGGACTTCTTCAGTGGACCCATACTATTCCTTTAGGAGACTTAGCTTGTTCCAGATACCTCTCCGATGACGCGGGGAACACTTGGCTTTACAAACATCAGTGCAGGTGTAGTTCTAACAATTATTGTGATTCTAGTCGTCTTCCTTCTTTTCCTCCGGAGTAACAGGCATCTTAAGGTCCTGGATTGAGCGTAAATAAGCCTCTTCTGGAGCTCTTTAATCTGTCTTGTCTAACCTACTGTTGGGGGGGGTAAGTGAAAGCTGTAGGCAGATGTGAGTGGTTCATAAATGCATTACGCTTTTATATTACCTAATTTATAATTTAGGTAAAACTAAATTTTATGAAGGAGGAACCTACTATGCCTGAAGAACCTCGTGTACGAATAACTCCTGCTACGTGCGTTTCTCATGACAAGGAACGTTATAGTATTGAGGCTGAACTCCCCGGAGTGAAGAAGAAAAATGTAGAGGTTCAGGCCACCCAGCACAGTTTGTGCATTACGGGTCGACGTGGTGACATCGAGTATTCGACCTGTTATCAGCTTGCTCACGCAATTGATGTAGACAAAACGTCTGCAGACTATAAGGATGGCTTCCTTAACATTACGCTTCCATTCCGAGAGGCAATCAAGACTGTTGAAGTCAAGAT
>JABXGX010000244.1 GCA_016550405.1 archaeon
AACTGGTTAATCAGGAGGCCTGGAATCTCTCCACTGGCTTCATATACCACCTGGCCTTCAAAAATCGCAAAGCGATGTATGGCTGTAGAACGATGAGATCCGGCGGTAGTACTAAAGTCGAAATGCGATATGGCCAAGTAGAAATTGACATGTGATGCGTAGATCGTACAGGTGCCCGTTCCACCCAGGACGGTTTCACTAGCGGGAGGATTATCCGGATTGCTGATATCTAGGGCTAGAATATGATAGTAGCAGAATCTGTAATCATACGTGTACAGATCATAATAGATGGTTTCAGCTGGGATGACGTGTGTGAAGTCTCCTATTGTTATTGTTGGTAGATCGACGGTTCCATTCTCCTCGCTTATCCCGTCTTGGACGATGAGGTATAGATATTTGCCAATAAGGCGTGCACTGACATAGTAATTCTCAAGGCTGATTCGTTGAAGCAAAGTAATGGATGAAGGTTGAGATACATCATACACTTGAAGTGAAATTGTGTCGGGGCTCCATGAGCCTTCGTGGTGCGTGATTCGGCTAATCACAGCTAGCCTGGAAGCATCCCATAAGAACAAAGCAAGCGGTGTTCCCTCAGGGTAAATCCAATTAACAATGTTCGCCGTACCCACGGGGTATGCTTTTACAACTACAATTTTCTCTTCAGTAATGGTATAAATGTAGGTCCCGTCAGTTTTGACAATGTCGGGCTCATCAACGCCTTCAACTTGAACATTTGTGGTCGAATACCCTGATGTCCCCTGCAATCCACGTGGCGTTTCTCCAAGCGTAAACGTGTTGAAATCTTCCAGCAATAATTCCCAACCATACCCTTGTGGTGGGTGATGATTTTGCACATACAATGCCAATTCAGCATGGGATCTAAAACGCTGTAATTGAGCGGGGGAATTAAGGTGAAAATCCAAGTAAAGGCCCGTTATTGCGAATCCACCGATAATCGTTGATAATAAAAGCACGACTTTTACCGGTTGGCTTCGGACTTGCCTTAACCAACTACTCCCAACTCGCATCCTTATGTGAGGCATATACCTACCTCTTACCCTCTGGGTCATTAATCTACACTTTAGAACAGGAAAATCCATTGTGTACAACGCTTTTGAATAACTTCAGACTTCTCAGACGCTATTGATGGGCTCTAAAAGAGCTACTTTTAATAAGGGCAGTTAGCGTAGACAGGTTGCGTGTTGAGGTGTTTATTGTGAAGCCGTGGTTGTTGAATATTTTGGCGTGTCCAATTTGTAAAGAACATCCGTTGACGACGTATGTGATGGATGTAAAGCGGAATCGGCTTCGGGACAAGAAGGGATTAGCTGGAGAACTGGTGGTTCATTATCAGCGCGGAGTGCTGAGTGAACCATCATTGAAGCCAGTCTATAATTTGTCAAAGGACAAAGTCTTTGATCAGCGGCTGGCAAAGGCGCGGAAGATGTTTGCCTCCTTTTCGAAGAAAAAGCCTGATTCCCAGGATATGATACCTCTAGTGGAGTACTTCCATGGCATCGAAATTGTAACGGGAGCGATGCGGTGTGAAAAGTGTGAACGGTTCTATCCCATTGGCTCAAGGGTTGAAACCATTCCTGAACTACTCCCCGACGCTGGACGTGATAAGAAAGCTGATATTGCGTTCTTAAAGAAGCATCGTGACGTGCTTCCAAAAGTGATTTTATCCGAGTCTAAGCCCTTCGTCTTAGAATAAGGCGGCGTTCAAGCCGAGACTAGCAGAATTCTTATATAGGATACATGGCATCGCTCTCCTCGCTCTCACATTGTTTGGGAGTGCAGACCAGCACCGAGGGTCACATGATTCTCGTTCTTGCTACTGCAACCTGCAAAGTGAGTGTTGTAATCTCCAGAGTGGATACCCTATGCCCTCCTATGGCTACTCGATCATTGGTCTGGATCCAGACAAAACCGCACGGGCTAGTGGACGCGAGGTTCGGATATCGCCGAAGGCCGCCCGAGAAATCTGTAATGAATTGCGTGGGCTTCGCTTGGAAGCCGCCAAATCATACCTCGAGGAGGTCATTGCTATGCGTCAAGCCATCCCCTACCGACGTCATGATAAGAAAGTCGGACACCGGAAAGGGCTGCACAAAGCGGATTCAGGACGGTACCCCGTGAAAGCCTCAAAAATGATTATGCGAGTGTTAGCCAACGCTGAGAACAACGCAGATTATAAGGGGTTGGATCTTGACCGACTCCGCGTGACCCATATTTCAGCGTATCCTGGTCGGGTTCTCAAACGTTTTATCGAGCGGGCTCGTGGGCGGTCAACCAAGTTCAATGAACAACTGGTACATATTGAGGTTGTATTAACGGAGGAATAAGAATGCCAGCTGAAGATCATTTTATCAATCGCGGTTTGCTGAAGGTCAAAGTGAATGACTTTTTACGCCAAGAGCTACGGCGTGCCGGCTATGCTGGTGTGGACCTCCAAAAGACGCCGCTTGGAATGCGAGTTGTTGTCTATGCCTCACGGCCTGGCATGGTCATTGGCCGCCGAGGGACTACAGTCCGCGAATTGACGGAAACCTTAGAACATGATTTTGGTTTAGAAGCTCCACAGATCGAAGTCAGCGAAGTAGAAGTCCCCGAACTTAACGGACCCATCATGGCTGAACGATTAGCTCAGCGTCTTGAACGTGGTGACCATTTCCGTCGTGCCGCCTATGGTGTGCTTCGCCGGATTATCGGGGCTGGGGCGAAAGGCGTAGAAATCTCCCTTTCAGGAAAATTGACCAGCCGCCGTGCACGATACCAGAAGTTTCGAAGTGGATTCGTAGCCAAAACCGGTGAACCAATTCGCACCGCAGTGAGCCACGGTTTGGCCTTTGCGATTATGAAACCAGGTGTCTTGGGCGTACAAGTTCGTATTATGCTCCCTGACACCGTTGCACCGGATCATCCGGTCATTGTGCATCGAGAAGTTGAGGTTGAAGCCGTTCCTGCACCCGCTCCTACAGCTCCCGAACCCTCCGAAACACCTGAAGCTGCGGATACCGAGATTGTTGAAGAAGAGTTACCCATCGAGGAAGCTCCATCAATCGAAGAGTTTGTTGACGAAGGCGCAGAACCAATCCCCGGACCCACTCCTGCCCCCTCACCTGAACCAATTCCTGAAGACGTTCCACCCAAGGAGGAGAAACCAGCACCAAAAGCACCGGAACCGAAGCCTAAAGCTGAACCGAAAAAAGAACCCGAAAAGAAGCCAAAGGCTAAGGCGAAACCTAAGGCGAAGAAGGAGAAGGCGGAGGAGACGGCTAAGGCGAAACCTAAGGCGAAGAAGGAGAAGGCAAAGACAGAGAAGAAGGCGAAGCCCAAGGCCGCAAAGAAGGACGATAAACCCAAAACTAAGACGGGCAAGGTTGCAGAGAAGGAAAAGAAGTCGAAACCCAAAGAAACCAAAGCCAAAGCTTCAAAATCGAAGAAGGAGTCTTCGAAGAAGTAAGATGAGGAGGCGAATGGGACATGGCATTATTGAAAATGGAAGAAATCCGGAGCATGACTGTTGAGGAACGAGATCGAAAACTCGATGAGCTCCGAGCTGAACTTTCCAAACAACGTGCGGCAATGTTATCCGGTGCTGGTATGGAAAACCCAGGGGTTATTCGGGGTATTCGTAAAAACATCGCACGGATTCTTACTGTGAACAATGAAAAAGCGCGGCGAGCGGCCGCTGAAAGCGTAGGAGGCGGCGAATAATAATGCAGTATACATCTCGGCTAGCTCTTCGTCCCCTCATTGGTCTATCTGCCATGGTAACGCAAGCTACAAATCCTGCGCTTCGCCGAATTTCTGGCGTTATTGTGGAGGATACCCCAAACATGCTGACACTCTTTGATGGTTATCGAACACGCCGAGTTCCAAAGACCTCAAGTTTCTTTGAATTGTCTCTACCGACTGGTGAGACAATAGGAATCGCTGGGACAGCTCTTTTAGGGCATCCAGCAGAACGCTTAAGGAGGGCGAAAAAACTACGATGGTAGCTAATAATATCGGTCTAAAAGTTACTCCACCCGAACAGGAATGCGAGGATCCCAACTGTCCCTTTCATGGGACGCTCCCTGTTCGCGGACGTGTCCTTGAAGGCATAGTCGCCAGTACAAAGATGAAAGGCACTGTAACTGTTCGCCGCGAGTATCTCCGCTTTATCAAAAAATACAAACGATACGCTCGGAGTCACTCAATGACGGCAGCCCATCATCCGCCTTGCATTCCTCTAGAGGTAGGCGACACCGTTCGAATCGCCGAATGTCGACAAATCAGTAAGACGGTATCCCATGTCGTAGTCGAACGAACTAATACAAGGGAGGCAACCGAATAATGGTCAAACGAGGAAAAAAGACGGCGGGCATAGCTCGATCACGCATTAGCCGAGGACTCCCCACTAGCGCTCGACTCACAGTCGCTGACAACAGTGGCGCCCGTATCGTCGAAATTATTTCCGTCATTGGCTGGCATGGACGCCTTCGCCGGCAACCCGCCGCTAGTGTCGCGGATATGGTCGTTGTATCCTGTAAAGCCGGAACACCCAAAATGCGACGCCAAGTCCTCCGGGGAATAATCGTGCGACAACGTCGCCCGTATCGGCGCAAAGGTGGGCAATGGATTCGCTTTGAAGATAATGCCATCGTCATCACCTCAGAGACAGGCGATCCCCAAGGTTCAGAAATCCGTGGACCCATTGCCAGAGAAGCCGCTGAACGCTGGCCTCGCATCGCTAGCGTCGCCAGCATTATTGTTTAGGAGCTGAAAAGAAATGACCTCACGAAAACCCAAAAAACAGCGTATAGCCCGATACACCGCACCTTGGCATCGTCGCCACAAATATTTCACAGCAAAGCTTGCTCCTGAACTAGTGGATAAACATGGCATTAAACGAATTCCCATTCACAAAGGCGACACCGTCTATATTACGCGTGGAGCTTTCCGCGATTCCGAAGGCGATGTTCTTGAAATCGACATGAAGAATCTCAAACTGAGCATCGAAAACATCACCATAGAAAAAGTGGATGGCTCAGCGGTTCCTTTCCCAATTCGCCCCGAAAACGTCATGATTACCAAACTCAAAATTGACAAGACTCGACAAGCCGTCATTGATCGTAAAGCGGCAGCCCGAGCAGGACTCGAAAGTAAGGAGGATTAGAAACATGGCAAAAGGTCCAAGAAAACACATGAAACGATTGGCCGCTCCTGGTCATTGGCAAATCAAACGGAAAGTTCGCCCCTTCACCATCCGTGCTACTCCAGGACCCCACGCACTGGATGAAGGCATCCCATTAGGGGTGGTCATACGTGATATGCTAAACCTGACCACAACCCTTGCAGAAACTCGACGTGTCCTCGCTCAAGGTCTTGTGAAAGTCGATGGTAAAATCCGCAAAGACTACAAATATCCTGTTGGGCTCATGGACGTCATTGAGATCCCGACTTCGAAAACACGAGTGCGTGTCGTCCCAGACTCACAACACCTCCTGCAACTCTATAATATCTCAAAGAAAGAACAGGATCTCAAACTCTGTAAAATTACAGGCAAGAACACGGTAGCGAAGGGGAATATTCAGCTCCATCTCCATGATGGTCGCACAATCTTACTCGAAGTAAAGGATCCCAAGGCTAAGCCCAAGATACCGTACAAGCCAGGCGACACCGTACTCATCAAAGTTCCCAATCAGACCATTCAGGAACACATCCCTCTCAAAGAAGGTGTCATCGCCGTCATCACAGGTGGCGATCACAAAGGAAACATAGGTAAAATTACAAAAATTGATACAGAAAACCGCCTGGGTACCATCCAAACCGCCGGTGGCAAATCCATTCTCACTGCTATTCGGTACGTGTTTCCCCTTGGTAAAGATGCACCGTTGGTCTCTATTCCGGAGGCTGGTTAATCATGTCAACAGCAAAGAAAGTATCACCAACCAAAAGCACAACAAAGCGGACACCATCAGCGAAAGCTACTACTGATAATTCCGCTGCTAAGCCCGCAAAACCAGCTCCTCAACCGAAGGTCAAGAAGAACAACGTAATGCGGCAAATTTTCATTTCCAAAGTTGTTGTCAACATGTCATTGGGAACAGCTGGTGAACCATTATCAAAAGCCAAAACGATTCTTGAAGAATTAACGGGACAAAAACCCACAGAAATATTGGCGAAGCGCACCAATCGGGATTTTGGTCTCCGGAAAGGCGAACCCATGGGTTGCAAAGTAACTCTTCGTGGAGAAAAAGCGAAAGAGTTCGCTAAACGCGCCTTAGATGTCTCCGATTTTCAAATTCCAGGCAGTGCAGTAGATCATGCAGGAAACGTTAGTTTCGGAGTTGCTGAACACATACAGATTCCTGGGGTCAAATACGATCCGAATCTGGGAATCTTTGGTATGGATGTGTGTATCTGCACTGAGCGCCCTGGATTCCGCATAAATCGCCGACGTCGGGCACGCCACAAGGTTCCGCGCCGTCATCGGATCACACCCGATGAAGCCATGGCTGTACTCTCATCCGAGTTGGGAATTCAGTTTACCCAACCGGAACTGGAGGATGAATACTGATGTCAAAAGAGAAAAAACAAGGCAAAGGTCACCGCACATGCAAACGCTGTGGAACCCACCGCGCCATCATTCGAAGTTTCAATATTGGCTTATGCAGGCGATGCTTCCGAGAAGTAGCCGAAGAACTCGGATTTCGCAAATATACCTAGAGGTGAAATGAAAATGACTGTAAAGAACCCATTAGCAGATGCGTTTTCAACCATTATGAATCACGAGGCTCTTCGCAAATCCGAGGTTATCATCGCTCCGGCATCAAAGAAAATTGGGGCTGCCTTACGTATTATGCAACGGATGGGCTATGTCGGCGAATTCGAATTCATTGATGATGGAAAAGCTGGAATGCTTCGAGTTGAACTGTTAGGACGTATTAACCAGTGTGGTGTCATTAGCCCACATCATCCAGTCAAACGAACTGCCTTCGAGGAATGGGCGAAGCGCTTTCTACCTTCCCGTGCATTTGGCTTTCTCATTGTATCAACTCCCAAAGGCTTCATGACACACCGTGAAGCCATTGAACAAGGTCATGGAGGACGACTCATCGCTTATGTCTACTAAACTCTGGAGCGGATAAGAAAATGCCACCCAAAACAACCCATTTTGAAAGAACGACTCCAATCCTGGAAGGCACCGAAGTGAATATTGAAAATAAACTAGTAACCGTGAAGGGTGAAAAAGGTGAACTCGTCCGTGAATTCAGTCATGCTGATGTCGAAATCAAGAAAGTCCGAAATAACATCGTTGTCTCGGTAGAATACCCACGGAGCCGTCAAATTGCTCTCGTCGGAACCGTTCTTTCTCATATCAAGAACATGATGCTTGGCGTAACCTATGGAGTCACCTACAAGATGAAAGTGGTGTTTGCCCACTTCCCCCCCTCAGTGAAAGTAGAAGGTGATCGGCTCATCATAGAAAACTTCTATGGGGAAAAAGCCCCACGCCACGCAAAAATACCACCTGGCGTAACCGTGACTGTGCAAGGTGACGATGTTATCTTAGAAGGCATTGATGTGGAGCTCGTCGGACAAACAGCGGCAAATATCCAACATTCCACGAAACTCCGCCGTAAAGATCCCCGAAAGTTCCACGATGGTATTTACGTATTCGAAAAACAACTAGGTGAACGTCACTGGAAGATTTAGCCAACACGGATGTGACCCGCTATGCAAAAGAGTAAACGAATCAAAAAACTTCAACGTGAACTCAATAAGAAACGCCTACATAATCAGCGTAAACCTCAGTTCCGACGTCCCGAGAGTTGGCGATATAAGCGACTAGAGACCGGCTGGCGACGACCAAAGGGAATTGACTCCATGATTAGGAAACGTGAGAAGAGTCAGCCTAAAATGCCTACTATCGGTTACCGCAGCCCTGCCAAGCTCCGCGATTACCATCCGTCCGGCTATAAAGAAGTCATAGTTCACAATCTCCAAGACATGGAAGGCTTACACCCTAAAACTCATGCAATTCGCATTGCCCACCGAGTGGGTGACCGAAAGCGCTTAGCAATCCTTGACCGCGCGGACGATCTTGGTCTTCGTGTACTGAATCCCCAACTAAAATCCGAGGTAAAAGAACTCCTTGACCTCGACACTGAGGAAATCCTCTAGAAGGTGAAGAAGAGATGGATGTCTCTACCCAACGCAAATTGGCTGCTCGAATCCTCAAAGTCGGTGCAAACCGCGTCTGGATAGACCCGGAAAGACTCGATGATGTAGCGCTAGCTATTCGACGCGATGACATTCGACGATTGATCCACGAAGGTGCGATTCGCAAAGTCCCTATCCAGGGAGTTAGCCGAGGACGAGCCAAAGCCGTCCATGAAAAACAGAAACGCGGTCTTCGCTCAGGAGCTGGCAGTCGTAAAGGAAAACGCACGGCTCGACGCTCAGGAAAAGAAAGTTGGATGCTCAGGATACGTGCAATACGTCTGCACCTCAAAAAACTTCGAGCTAGACGTATTATCAAACCACGGGATTACCGACGATTATACCGGCTCTCAAAGGGTGGCGTATTCCCCTCAATCCGTCGAGTTGACACGTATATTCAAGAAAACAAAATGAAGAGGCGATAAAAAATGGCACACGGACCACGATATAAAGTTCCCTTCCGACGACGTAGGGAAAGCAAAACCGATTATCACGCCCGACGCCGCATGGTGGGCTCTGGACGACACCGGCTAGTTGTCCGAAAGACAAGTACCCGAATTATTGTTCAAGTAATGGAAGCCTTACAGGAAGGCGATCGCTGCATAGCCGTCGCTGATTCGCGACAACTCAATCAATTTGGGTGGCGTGCAGGCGTGAAAAATCTTCCAGCGGCGTATCTTACTGGTTTCCTCGCAGGCCATCGAGCTCTTCAATCGGGAACGAATGCCGCCATTGCTGATATTGGATTAGCTCACCCTATTCCTGGGTCTCGGGTATTTTCTGCAATAAAAGGTGCCATTGATGCCGGGCTGGCTGTTCCTTGCTCGGAGAAAATGTTTCCTCAAGAGAAACGCATTCAAGGCGAGCACATTGCCAGTTACGCTAAGGACTTGAGTGAGAACCAACCTTCCACATTCCAACGACAATTTGGGAAGGTGTCGAAGGGGCGAGTAGACATCACTCAAATCCCTGCCATGTACGATGCAACCAAAAAGAGCATTGAATCGAAATTCACTCGTGGGAGGTCAACGAAATGAGTCGGTCTCGTCCCCAACGTCCACGGCAATTTGAAGTCGAAGAATGGGAACCCGTTACTAAAGTCGGACGTCAAGTAAAAGCTGGTGAAATTACCTCTTTGGAGGACCTATTCCATCTCGCCTTACCCATTAAAGAACCTGAAATAATTGATGTCCTTCTCCCTGACTTGCAGGAAGAAGTCATTGACATTAACTTGGTTCAAAAGCAAACCGATGCAGGAGAGAAATCACGGTTTAAAGCCACGGTGATTGTGGGCAATGAAAACGGATTTGTGGGCATCGGTGAAAGTAAAGCTCCTGAGATTGGTCCTGCCATCCGAAAAGCCATCCTACGGGCGAAGCTTAACCTTATCTCGGTTCGCCGTGGATGTGGAAGCTGGGAATGCGGCTGTAACGATCCCCACTCCGTTCCATTTGAAGTGAATGGAAAAACCGGTAGTGTTCGGCTTAAACTTCTCCCTGCACCAAAGGGGGTTGGATTGGTAACTGCAGACACTATTAAAGTCGTCTTACGACTTGCCGGCATCAACGATGTGTGGTCTCGAACCCGTGGACATACTCGAACGACCCTTAATTTCGCCCACTCAGTCTTTCGCGCACTGAAAAAAACCAATCAAATCATGACTCCACAAGATTGGACACGGAGAGACGAATAACATGGCAACAGATGTAAAAGAACCGCAACCACTAGTTGCAGTCATCCGCCTACGAAGTGGTATTGGGCTACGCCAAGAAACCAAGGACACCCTTACACTGTTAAACCTGTCTCGTGTCAATCATGCAGTGATCCTTGATAAGCGCCCAACCTTTCTCGGAATGCTCCAGCAAGCCAAGGACGCAATTACCTGGGGGGAAATTGATGCCCCCACATTATCACGGCTACTCCGAAAGCGGGGTCGCCTAATTGGTGATAAACCAGTCACAGATGAGTATATAGCAAAACATTCTCAATACAAGACCATTGATGAATATGCAAAAGCCCTGGTATCGAAAAAAGAGGAAGCTTTAGCGCTTCCGAAATTGAAGAAAGTCTTTAGGCTTCATCCACCTTCCAAGGGCTTTCATGGAAGCCTTAAGCGTACAACCCAACAGAAGGGAGAACTCGGATATCGGGGTGACGACATTAATGCCCTCCTCAAACGAATGTCATAAGAGGACTGATACGAAAACAGGAGTGACCCATTATGGCTGAAGAAGATGATCGCCGGAAGCGCAAACGCTGGTGGGATGATGAATCCACCGATGCTCAATTCGAAGCTCTTCAACGCATGTTCGAAGAAATCATGAAAATGTTCTCAGATGTTAATCCTGAAGATATGTTTGGACCTGATGCCCAACATCAGCTCGAAGAGATTATGAAGCAATTAGAAAAGAATCCAATGGTATGGGGTTTTTCCGCAGGCATTGGTCCGGATGGCAAGATGCGACTAAATCCCTTTGGTAACCTCAAACCAGAAGGCGCACCCCCTACAGTGCGCTCTGAACGCGAACCCCTAATTGATGTCATGGAACAAGAGGATAAAGTCATTATCATCGCTGAACTCCCCGGCGTGAAGAAGGAAGAAATCAACATCAACGTCACAGATTATGCAGTTACTCTCAAAGTTGAATCAAAGGATCGGAAATATGCGAAAAACATCGATTTGCCGTCCCCAGTTGACATCAACCATGTCACCTCAAGCTATAACAACGGCATCCTCGAAATTCAACTACACAAACGGTGAAATGAACATGGCAATACGAAAACCCAAACAAGTTCGGAAACGTCGCGGCTACCGACAACATGGATATGGACGGATAGGGCAACATCGTAAAGGTGGTCAACGGGGTGGTAAAGGAAAAACAGGTGGCAAGAAACATGACTGGACCTACGTCACAGCCCATGATCCTGATCGCTTTGGGAAACATGGCTTCCACCGTCACGATAAACTCCGCCAAACACACACGAAGATTAATGTGGGAGACATTGCCCGAAACCTCGCCCAATTCACGGAGAAAAAGGCCCCTACCAAAGGTACGCCTATTTCAATCGATCTAGCCGCTCATGGTTATGATAAAGTGCTTGGAGCCGGTCGCATCAGCATTCCCCTTACGATTTCAGCACCCCTTTTCACTCACCGAGCAGCCGAGAAAATCAAAGCCGCAGGAGGAAAAATCAAAGGAACTGTGCAGGACCCAACCAAACACACTGCACCTTCCCTGCGAGAAGCCCCAAAGCCTGCACCTAAACCAAAACGCAAGGCAAAACCCGCTGTAAAACCAAAAACCAAACCCACAACTAAGGCAAAGCCCAAATCTGCAACGAAAGCTAAACCTAAATCTCCCAAAAAGACCACAACGAAAAAGGCTGCTTCGAAGCCAAAATCCAAGTCAGCTTCGAAACCAAAAGCGAAACGAGCGACAGCTACAAAAGGAAAAGTGAAGAACTGAACCAAAACATAATTAAACGGTAACTACCTCCGCTGTTCACCTTCGATACGGATTTACTCGGAAAACGTGGAATATTGTGGGGCAAAAGGCATGAGTCGCTTTCTCAACGCACTGCGTCCATTGATTCGTATCATGCCTGAGGTCAAGGCACCTGACCGGAAGGTCTCCTTTCGCGAAAAAGTCATCTGGACCGCCGTTATCCTCATCCTCTACCTCATCATGGCTAGCATGCCCCTCTATGGTATCAATCAGCAATTAGGATTTGACTACTTTTTCTGGCTCCGAACCATCCTTGCCTCATCGCGTGGAACTCTCATGGAGCTCGGTATTGGTCCCATCGTGACTGCTGGGCTCATCATGCAACTCCTCGTAGGCTCCCAACTTATCCGCGTCGACATGTCTGACCCTTATCAGCGCTCGCTCTATACAGGTGCCCAGAAAGTTCTAGCCATCTTTATGACCGCATTCCAGGCTTTCGCCTACATCTTTGCAGGCGCCTACGGACAGGTCCCCACCCAATTAAGATATGATCAGGCGGTTCTTGTCTTTATCCAGCTCATGTTTTCTGGTATTGTTGTCGTCATGATGGATGAAGCCATCCAGAAGGGCTGGGGACTTGGCAGTGGTGTTAGCCTCTTCATCATGGCCAACGTGTGCACTCAAATCCTTTGGGGAATGTTTTCAATAGCACCTGCCCAAAATTCAGATCTCCCAAATGCTCCGCTGGGCTTTACGGGCATCATCCCATATTGGATTCAAAACCTAAGTGGATGGCAAGCCAATAACTGGAATCCGGGAGTTGTCTTCAACCCGGATACAAATATCACTGGTTTCATAGCAGACCCAATTACCATCTGGTTCAGACCCCAGAACCCCAGAGCCAGCATGCTCGGACTCTTTACTACCTTCATCACCTTCCTCCTCGTTATCTTCATGGAGTCCTACCGAGTGAACATCCCGCTCCAATATGCCCGTTATCGAGGGTTCCGCGGACAGTATCCCATCAAACTCCTTTACGTGTCCAATATCCCTGTAATCTTTACCCAAGCCCTGTATGCCAACATCCTCTTCATCACCCAAATCCTCTGGGTTCAACTTCCATGGCTTCAAAGCTCCTTCTGGTTCAACCTCATCGCCAGCTATACCGCCGCCCCAAGCGGAGGAAACTACCTCGTGCCTAATCCATTATGCTTCGTCTGGTTCCTCACACCCCCCATCGGCATTCTCTCCCTCTTTGAAGTGGGCCCAGGAGGCATGGCAGTTGGTTGGATACGCGCCTTCGGTTATGCCTTACTTCTCATCGTCTTCTGTGCCGGCTTTGCCCGCCTCTGGATTGACGTCTCAGGAATCTCACCACGCGATGTCTCACGCCAACTCATCGGCGCGGGCATGCAAGTCCCCGGTTTCCGTCGATCACCTCAAGTCATTGAAAAAATCCTCAACCGCTACATACCTACAGTCGCACTCCTTGGCGGCATCATCGTTGGTGGGCTCGCGGCCTTTGCAGACTTTCTCGGCGCTTTAACCACAGGCATCGGAATATTGCTCGCCGTAGGCATTATGCGTCAATACTTCGAGATACTGGCGAAAGAGCAATTGGGTGAGATGCATCCCATGATGCGTGGTCTCCTTGGCGTTGGCTAGACTAGTCAAAGATCAGTGTATGGACATTAGGTCTTGGTCTGTTGTAGGCTCGAAAAGCTCTTAAGGTTATGACAGTGAGTGTGCCCGTTCAGGTGGAGGTCTGTTGAGTGCAAATACGTAAGGTCGTTGTAGTCAGTGGCGTGCCCGGTGTAGGGAAAACCACTGTGGTGACCGATGCGATTCGTAAGGTGGAAGATCGGCTTAACGTTTCATTAATTACCTACGGTTCTGTGATGTTTGAGATTGCCCAAAAAAAGCGACTTGTCGAGAACCGTGATGAACTGCGCCGATTGCCAGTGAAAAAACAACGGGAGGTTCAAAAACTCGCTGGTGAGCGTATCGCGGCAATGAGCAAAACGCAGGTTGTTATTGTCGATACTCACACCCTGATTCAGACCGCTGATGGGGGATTTCTGATAGGCTTACCGAAATGGGTTGCTGAAGCCATTCGTCCTGCCTCCATTGTGCTAGTTGAAGCAGACCCGAAGAACATTGCTTCGCGGCGTGCAAAAGATCCGACTCGTACACGTGATGAGCAGTTAGTTGACAATATTGCGGCGCATCAGTTGTTGTGTCGGTCAGCCGCTGTCGCGGTAGGAACATTAACCGGGGCAACCGTAATGATTCTTAAGAACGTAGAGGGTAAAGCTGAGGAAGCAGCGAATGCCTTTGCCGACTTACTGTTGAAAGTGTGATAACCGTGCAGAATATTTTCATCGATATTGCTCTAGCCATTCGCAATGCGTTGGGTCTCTGGGCTTATCCACCCCTATCCGCAGTCGTAGTGCTTCTGATAAGCATTATAATTTCACTGACTTCAAATTTAGTGAACCGTCATTTCATCGATTATGATCGTTTGAAACGGTCGCGAGAAGAGATTAACAAGTACAACGAAATGAAAAAGAAAGTGAAAGAAGAAACCGATCCTAAAGCCCGACGCAAATTAGAACTCAAAATTAAACGTCGCGAACGTTATATCATGAAATTACAGGGTGATGTAAGCAAGCAGTCCTTCGTCCCTATGCTGATTACAATCATTCCTTTCATGTTGATGTACACTATCATGTTCGGTGTCTTTGTCGATCCTGGCTTAGCTTTTCCTCCCGCCGCTATTCCTGCTCCTGTGATTTGGGCCCCCCTTAACTTTGGTCAAATCCTTGGGTCTTTTGGTCTGGGCTTTGGATGGCAATATGGGCAATGGGTCGATACAGGACTCTATTTCCCCGGAGTCCCTCTCGGTGGAATGGGGTTACTCTATATCTACTGGTATATCATTTGTAGCTTCACAATGAACCTACTCATTCAGAAATTCTTAGGAACAACCATGACCACCGGCTTAACATAATCTCGGACGTGTATTGTCGTGGGGTTAACAATTGCGGTCAGTGGCATGCATGGAGCAGGTACTACCACGATCGCTACCGCCCTAGCTGAAGCCTTTAATCTCCGATATATCTCGGCCGGTATGATTTTTCGCCAACTAGCAAAAGAAAAGGGATTCTCCTTAACGGAATTTAGTAAGATTGCTGAAGATAATCCTCAAATCGATCAAGAAATCGATGATCGAACCCAACATGAAGCGGAAGCAGGCACCGTCGTAATTGATGCCTATATTGCCGGATGGGTTGCTCGCAGGCATGCTGATATTACCATCTACCTTCGCGCCCCATTAGAGGTTCGTGTTCTCCGCATTGCTGAAAGGGAAAACCGGAAGTATGAAGAAATCTTAGAGGAAACCCAGATACGCGAAGAAAGCCAAAAAACCCGGTTCCAGGAATTTTATGGCATAGATGTAACCGATACTCGCCTTTTTGATTTCGTGTTAAATACTGAGCATTTTAACGCCGTTGCTACGATAAGTATTTGTACCGCAGTCGTAAAGGCGTATCTTGCGTCCTCCGGGACGACAACTGAATGATGTTGTGGTGGTAACACCCAACTGACTGTCAACCGGTGGAGGAAACACTCCCATGAGTCTAGTTGAAGTTGGAAGAGTATGCGTGAAAACGCACGGTCGAGAGGCCGGAAAGAAATGTGTTGTTGTTGAACGCGTGGACAAGAATTTCGTCCTTGTATCCGGACCCCAAGAAATCACTGGAGTCCGTCGACGCCGCGCAAATGTCGACCACCTAGATCCCACAAAAAAGAAAGTCGACATCAAAGCTGGGGCTGAAGATGCTACTATAGTGAAGGCTATCAAGGACGCGAAGCTTACACCGTTTATGAAAGAAGCTGAAAAAGAATAGCATATCACTCTCAGAAAGAGAGTTGAGGAGGACATTGGATCTGACAAAATCGTGGCTGCCTGCAGATAAGAAACGGAAATTAGTAACGCGAGCCGAAGATACCACAAATCCCACTTATGGTCGGTCTCCCTCAAAACGAACTATCCCGGAACTATTCCAGGATGGCATCATTAACCTGGATAGCTTGGTTTAAGGGGTGTCAACCCTTTCCAAACCCAGAAAAACCACCAGGACCGACCAGCCATGAAGTGGTGTCCTGGGTCAAACGCATTCTAAACATTTCTCGTGCAGGCCATTCAGGAACACTGGATCCCCAGGTCACAGGCGTGCTCCCCGTCATGTTAGGAAACGCCACCAAAATTGCCAACGCCCTACTGACGTCAGGTAAGGAATACATCTGCATCATGCGAATACACCAACAAGAAAAACCTCAAAAGATTCGGGAAGTGGCTGCGGAATTTGTTGGAACCATCTATCAACGCCCACCAGTTCGCTCATCGGTAAAACGTCGAGTGCGCACCCGCCACATCTATTATCTGAACATCCTTGAAATCGAAGGCCAAGATGTGCTCTTTCGCGTCGGTTGCCAAGCGGGCACCTATATTCGGAAACTTGTTTATGATCTTGGTGAAGTCCTTGGTTGTGGAGCTCATATGGCTGAACTCCGGCGTACACGCACAGGACCCTTCAAAGAAGGCAAGACATTAGCGACCCTTTATGATGTGAAAGATGCCTATCACTTTTGGCACGAAGAAAACGATGATTCACTACTCCGCCAATATCTTCAACCTCTCGAGAACGGTATCCAACATCTCCCCCACATTGTTATTCGAGACACCGCAGTGGATGCCATATGCCACGGCGCAAATCTAGCGGTCACAGGTGTTTTGCAACTTCACGACGACATCGAACCAGGTGATTTTGTTACACTCATGACCTTGAAAGGCGAATTAGTCGCTCTCGGAATTGCTCAACAAAAGAGTCAACAAATACTGGAGGCTTCTTCAGGAATCGTAGCCAATACCAAACGCGTTGTGTTATCTGCCGGAACTTATCCCTCCAGTTGGCGAAAAAAACCTAAAGAAATGAGCTAGCCTGTTTCTCAAAGAGAAGAAAGAAGTGGCGCCGCGGACGAGATTCGAACTCGTGCGACCCGAGAGTCACAGGCTATATGGCATCACCGATTCAGTGACGAGATTCCAGGCCTGCGCCGTAAACCACTTGGCTACCGCGGCTCGCCGTTTTCTAACAACGCATACCCTTTAACTTTGTCGGCAATTGAGATTAGTCTTCTAGTAATAAAATACGATGTTGTGTTTTACTTTGTTAATCACAAAGAAATAATATGCCCGACTAGGTTGATATTGCACCAG
>JABXGX010000245.1 GCA_016550405.1 archaeon
AAACAACGAAAATCAGCAAAGGAATTCCCCAAAAGATTGGAGATATGTTTGCAAGATCCGAAAAAAATCATCACGAGAATATCCGAATTGTAAAAAATGCGTATACGAATAGCGCAACGGGAAAGAAGAGAAAAATACGCAAGGTCTTTTGTCACAATTACGAGGGAGAGTTCATAGAAATCAATGCTTCTCATCTTCCTCCTTTAGAATGTACGCCTGAACACGAAATCTATGTTTGGGATGGCGCTATAACAACGAAGAAAGCAGAGAATATTCGGATTGGAGATTTACTAATTGTACCAAAACTCATCTCGAATGAAACTATAGGCGAAATCATCGAAATTGCCCCTATAATCGGAAAGAGAAAAACCAAGATAAAGAAATCACGAACAACGGATGAAAACAAGCTCAAGGAAATAATGAAATTACAAGAGGCGGGGCTGAGTTCACGTGAAATAGGGAAACTTGTTGATATGCACCCTGTTTATTTACGGAAGCTGATTAACAAGCTAAACCGAGAAGGAATAACGGAGAAGACATTCTATTATTCAAATGATGTAATAGAAGATGAGGGTAACCTGAAGTTCCGAAGTGAGAAAGGATGGATACCTGCAAGAATTTCCATGAACGAAGAACTCGCTGAGCTTCTAGGATACTATGTTGCAAAAGGATGGGCTACCAAGATCAATAACCGCCCTAACTCGTTCCATGTCAATTTCAGTTACGGGCACGAGGAGGAAGCATTGGTCGAACGAACGGTTAGCCTTCTAAAGAAAATATTTGGGGTTACTGTTGTAATAAGAAGAAGAAAGACCACGATAGCTGTTGAGGCTACTAAAAGCTCCCTTGGTGTGCTATTCCAACAGCTTTGTGGAAGTAGCGCGCAAAGCAAGAAAGTACCTGATTTGATAATCAAATCACCGAAAAATGTTATACTCTCATTTCTAAAGGCGTATATCAAAGGAGACGGAACAGAAAC
This sequence comes from archaeon, assembly GCA_016550405.1. The sequence goes on from JABXGX010000245.1 coordinate 980, forward strand.
AGGCAACAATATTGTGATAAACACTATTTCAAAAGAACTTTCACTTGGTGTCTACTTTCTTCTCCTCAAGCTTGGCTATTTGCCGAGATGGTACAAATGGGAACCGCCCGAAAAGAAAACAATCGAAGGCCGAATAGTCCACCAATCTACATTATATTATGTTAAAGTAAATACAAACACCTTTGGCAGGGCATTGGTAGGTGGAAGCAGGAAGAAACCTAATCCTGATAGAGCAATTGCCTTTAGAAGTACTAAGGATTTCTGGCTTTTACCAGTAAAAACAATTGAACGAAAACCATACCGCGGACCGGTCTATAATATGGAAGTGGAAGATGAACACTCTTACCTTGCTAATTACATTGGAGTCAGAAACTGTCAGAATTGGCAGATTAGTCATGAACGCGAAATTGTGGGACGGAATATCTCCCCTGAGAAAATTGTTGAGTATGCATTAGATACGGGCTGTACAGGGGTCTCTTATACCTATACGGAGCCCACAATTTTCTTCGAATATGCATATGATACTGCCAAGATTGCCCACGATCATGGGCTATTCAATACCTTCGTCACGAACGGCTATATGACCACAGATGCCATTGACGCGATCGCGCCTTACCTTGACGCAGCCACCGTTGATTTCAAGGGTAATGCAAATCCAGCCTTTTACAGGAATTATTGTAATGTTCCCGCGGTTGATCCGATTTTTGATGCCCTTAAGGCCATGAAAGCAGCCAAAATCCATATTGAAATCACGAATCTCCTTGTCTCCGATGTGGGCGATGATACTGACGAAGCCGAAACCCTTGCCCACTGGATTGTCCAAGAACTGGGAGAAGACACCCCACTCCACCTCTTACGATTTTACCCCCATCACCAAATGTCTCATCTTCCTCCTACCCCAATTAAGAAACTCGAAGCTGCCGCGGCTGCTTCATCGCGAGCGGGTCTAAAATACGTATACTTAGGGAATGTTCCAGGCCATCAAGGCGCGAATACTATTTGCCATAATTGTGGCGCACTACTCGTTGAACGACTGGGTATTCAAACGATTTCGGTGCGGTTGACACGGGATGGACGGTGCCCCTCCTGTAATCTCCCGATTCCCATCATATTAGCTGAAGATTCATCTACTTCAGGATGATGTGAAGTCGAATCTGCGATTCCCCCGATAATTTTCAAGTACACACTAGTTCAACGCCATCTTTAAGTGGTTATTAAGGTGGAATTCAAATAACGAGGGTGTGATGACCATGCAGCTTATCGCGTCCACTGATGATGACATGGAACCTTATACTGACCAGTTTCTTGGGTTGAAAACAATCTTTGAAGAAACCAAGTTTCCCTATTGGGCTTTAGTGCAGGACCAAACGGTCTTAGGACTCATTGTTGTTGCAAAAGAACCTCGGGAAATGCTACAACCTGCAAGTACAACCTTTATTCAAATCTATCTTTTCCGACATGAACCTGCTGCAGTATCACGCTTATTGAGTGAAGCGGAAATTATCGCCTCCAATCAACAAGCCACCTATCTAAGCTGCATCGTTAGTGCTGACAAACAAGAAACAATCCACGCACTCGAATCTGCCAACTTTTCTGTTTATGATGAAACCCTCAAAATGGGGCTCCCCCTACAGGATGTCACACCCCCACAGACTCCACTAACCTTTACTCGCACGTCTCCAGATGAAACCAACCTGATGATGGAGAAGCTCGAAACAATGATGAGCAATACCCCCGACCGACTACTTCACGCTCATATTTACAACATCAGTCAACTCCCCCAAGACCAACTCCAATCCACCCTTTCTCAAATGGAAGTCATCCTCGTTAAAGACCAAGACAACACTGTAGGTGTCATCAGCTTAGAAGGACCCAGCATTGGTATGCTTGGGGTCCATCCGGAGTTACGAAACAAGGGCTATGGACGAATGATGACACAATGGGCGAAAAGCTATTTAGCCGAACAAGGGCACTTTCGTGCCTGGCTTTGTGTTTCTGTGGCCAACGATCCCGCTCGTCATATCTTCGAAACTGAGGGATTCAAGGTCACCGAACAAAAGAAACACTATGTCAAAATGAATCCGACACTCTGGCGGCCAATTCCCGACTAACATGCCGCTTGCAGTCAGGGTCAATCGCTCATCGTCGGAGTGATTTGCGTAACATTTCTTCTTCCTTCAATCAGGTTGACGTCGTAGATCCTCTTCAGCAGGCGGGCAATCGAGGTAATCCGTATCAACACAGGTGCACACAAAGTCCCCACCTATATACTTGTATGCCTGATAGGCAGCGGTAACCCCTTCCGCCACTCCGGTTATCGCCTGCTTAAATTGTGTATCTGTTACATCTCCTGCGGCAAAGAGTCCAGGAATATTCGTTTCTGTCTGTCGGTTGATGATGATTTCCCCTTTCTCATTTGTTTTCACTCCCAACTTTTGCGCTAACTGAGAAATAGGAACACTCCCGATTGCTATGAATATTCCTTCTACAGCTAATTCCTTACTTCCCTCATAGGGGCTGTCCAACACAATCCGTTCAATGCGTTGATTACCCTCGATACCAGTGACATTGGTATTGAAGATGAGTGTAATTTTCTTAGACTTTTTGACTCGTTCTAAATTCACCGGTTCTGCCTTAAGGCGATTCCCTCGAATGATAACGTAAATGTGCTTCGCCCATTGAGCAACAATTAATGCTTCTTTTGCGGCGCTGTCTCCTCCGCCCACAACGGCGAGCAGTTTATCTTGAAACATGGGGCCATCACATAATCCGCAAAATTGTACACCTTTGCCTTCGAAGGTATCTGCCCCTGGCACCTGAAGTGTCCGGTACCGTGACCCAGTGGCAAAAAGAATGGTCTTCGCTTTATACTCATCAAAGGCCGCACTGATTTGGAAACAGCGATCTTGACGGGTTACCTCAGTAACCTCATCAAAGATCAGTTCCACCTCATACTCTTTTGCATGAGCTAAAATCTTGTCAGCCAATTCCTTACCAGATAAGGAAATAAACCCAGGATAGTTCTCAATCCAATCGGTAGTCGCAATCACTCCGCCTGGCGGGTATCCGATGAGGAGGGTTTTGAGTTTCAAGCGACCGGCATACATTGCTGCTGCGAGACCCGTTACACCCCCGCCAATAATGACAATATCATACATCTCTTCTTGGTTCGTCATCGTATTCACTATCACTGCGTTCATTCAGCTTCCCATGACCGCTAGATGGTCGAAGGAATGCCAGTTGGGGACCCTTGTGCAGCTTGTTGAATATGGGTCAGAAACTGGGTCGGAGGCACTAACCCTTCAAATTGTATCGTTTCATTCAATGCTGCTTTGGGAGTCCCGATTACATTGTATTTCACCGCTAAATGCGGGAACTCGGCTATTTCAATAATATCTACTGAAATGTTGGTATTCGCCACAGCAAACTGAAATGCCATCGCGCTAAGCACAGGACACACGGGGCAGGTGGGAACGACAAAAATCTGAATCTTCACTGGTTTCGTTGCTGCTTTTTTGAGCGCTTCTTCTGCTTTGGGTGATAATTCGCTGTCCCCAGTAGAGGCTAGGATAATACCTTCTACCAATGTCTGGAACTCATAACCAGATGGAATCCCATACATCCGGAGTCCAAAATCCTGTTCGCCCAAAATCGCTAAGCCAGGTATTTTATCAATCCCCAAGTCCTCGGCCTTAGCTTTGTCTTCAACAAAGTCATAGACTTCTAAAGTGATTTTTTCCGAAAATCCAGCCACCGCTTCAAGTAACTGATGGGTTTGAGCACAGAAGGGACATTCCATTTTCTGCGTAAAGAAGACCAATCGAATCGCGTTTTTCATTTCCTCGTCAAAGCGTTTGACCACGGTTTCTTCAATATCTTTGGGGACCTCCGTCATTCCAAGCACCTCACCAACAGTAAGACTCCTTCCCCCAAAAAAGTAGAGGTTAACCCATATGCTAATAACAGAAAAAACAACTGAGAGACCATCATGAAAGTTCCTGTCACCTATTTTGAAGAAAAGGGAGCAGTCAACACTGAAGAAACCCTCCGCCTAGCCCACACACGCGCCAAAGAGCTCAATATTACTCATGCGGTCCTCCCCACTACGACCGGGTCGTCCGCAGTCAAAGCCCTTACCATCCTAAAGGATCTTACCTTCATCGTCGTCACGCATATGAGCGGATTCAGAGAACCAGGCAAGAATCAACTGCTCCCTGAACACCGAAAAACTCTCGAAGAGGCTGGTGTGAAGATTCTCACTGCCAGCCACGTCTTGAGTGGTGTCGAACGCGGAATTCGGCAAAAATTCGACACCATCGGACCAGCGATCCTTATCGCTAATGCCCTCAAAATGCTGGGTCAAGGTGTCAAAGTAGGTGTCGAAATCACACTGATGACAGCAGACGCTGGACTACTTCCCATGGACCAAGCGATCATAGCCTTTGGTGGTTCAGGACGTGGTCTTGATACTGCAATGGTAATACAGCCTGCTCATACAAATCACCTCTTCGACCTTTACATCCAAGAACTCATTTGTAAACCGCGCTAGGAAACAGTCAAAACTCCTGAAAACGAGTACAAATAGTGTTGATACACATGGCCTCTGATTTGGGTTCCTCTTCTTTGGCAAATCTATTTTCTGCGTCCTTTAGACGACGACGTGAAGTAACAGAATGGTCCCAGCGAGGAAAAACTACAGCACTGATTGTCTGCGCCAATCAACGAAAGGCTTACCCCATCATCCGATCTCT